>JANWJE010000062.1 GCA_025451995.1 Parachlamydiaceae bacterium
ACTATATACTGCTTCAATTTTAATCTTTGAATTTTGGGTTAGCTTGAAAGACCCCGCGGTGTAGAGATCGCAAGAGGAATTTTATTAAATCAATACATTGCCTCTTGCGATCTCTCAACCCCGGGGCTTTGAAGCAGCCCAAAAATCCAAGATTCAGCTGGAAGCTGTATAGACAAACGACCCCATATTAAATCAATAGAGGGTCGTTTGCGATTTTACATCCGCGAGAGCTTTCAAGCTAGCCCAAAATTCTATCCAATATTCAACTGGAAGCAGTATTGCTTTAATTTGGGGTTCTGACGATCCCAAACATCACTGGAACTTGCGGGCTCATTAAGGCGACCATAAAGGGTCGATCGAAGTCGATCTCCTTGTATCTTTTCGGATAAGCTAATCCGGCTTTTGCAATAAATATTGCCGAGGTCACAGTTGAAGCTTCAGTCCCTTTTTCATTACATGCCAAAACCGATTTTTGTTTGATTTGACTAATCATTAAACTGGGAAGAATGGCTTTGGTCGGTTCATGGTTTAAATCGACTAAAGGCGAAAAATCTGCTGAATTAAAAAGATGTGTCATCCCCATCTCTTGTAGCATTTTTTTGGCATCCATTTCTTTTTCCAGTTTGAACGCGGGAAGGCTGATTCGAACCATTTCTGTTTCAAGTCCATCCATAATGGTTTGATAGTAATCGCCATCGATAAAGGAAAAGTCGTTTAAACCTCTCGGTAAAATGAACACTGATGATGCAGGAGAGCCTTTGTAAGTCAATCGTATTGCTTGGCAATGATCATCTTCATAATAATCGGCAAAGCATGTTTGATGCATGACTCTTGTTTCGATGATCCCGCTTGGCGTAGTGAACACATTTGGGTAGGTCTCCCTCCCATTAAAAGGAATAGACCAATCTGCCTTAAAGTGGATGGCATTCGCCAATAATACAAAGAAATTTTGCAATTCTTTCTGAGATACAATATGGTTGATTTGTCCATTGGTCGCATTGTTTGCCCATGCATTCACTTCATCTGCCGAACTGCCTGCCTGGACTAAACTCTTGTAGGTGCCCGATACAGTTGTTTGAAAATCCGGATTCAATTGGTAAAGATCATTCAAATAAATGAGCCCTGCGATATCAAATCCTTGTTTATTAAGACGATGAATGAGTATTGAGGCATTTTTTTTGAGGGCCCCCTCATCTTCGGGCAGGCGAGTCAAGCGGGCGATTTCTTCTTTATCCTCTTGCCCAACTCCATGGCCGATCATCGACATCATCAAAGAGATTCCCAATGGGGAAACAAGTTGATTTTCTTTGTCTGAATGAGCTAATTGGTTTTGCAAAACTTCAAAAGCAAATTTCGTTAAGCCCTCGCGATAATCATCATCTGAATTAAAAGATTGGATCACTTCAATCTCTTGTTGTTTTAATCCTTCGCCGATCACTGTTTTAGAAGTAAATATCCCCATTAATAATAGAGCAATATTGAACTTTTTCATTGCCGTTTTCATCTACAACCTCTTATTATTTGTTAAGAAACTTATATCGAAATAACAAACTATAAATATTAGACAATCAACTGCTTTTAGTCTTGTAAAATAAAAATTAGTCATTTATGAAAATTAAACTCTATATTGATCAAGGAGTCGATCGAACCTTGACCCCTTTTTTAGTTAAGCAACTCGATGACGTCTCTTCCATTCAATCAAAACAACTGATTAGATCGGATTGGGAGGAGGAAACCGACCTCCTGATTATGCCTGGAGGACGTGATGTCCCCTTTGATATAAAACTTCGGGGGGAGGGAAACAGACGCATTCGCCAATTTATAGAGCAAGGGGGAGCCTATTTAGGAATTTGTGCCGGGGCTTACTACGGATGCAAAAAAGTGGAATTTGATGTGGGTCAGCCTTTGGAAGTGCAAGGGGTGAGGGAATTGGTTTTTTTTCCGGGCGTGGCAAGTGGACCGGCATTTGGACCCGGAACTTTTCGCTATGGAACCGAATGGGGGACAAAAGCTGCTCTTATTTCTTATCAGAATGATTCATTAAGAACCTATTTTAATGGAGGTTGTACTTTTGTCGATGCTGAAGCACACACACATGTTGACATCCTCTCTCGCTATCTTGAAATAGAGGGTGAGCCCCCGGCGATTATCAAATTGGGGATCGGGAAAGGAAATGTAATTTTATCGGGCGTTCACTTTGAAATCGGTTGTGATTATCCCTCTTTAGATGGAGACCTAAAGAGTGCCTTAATCTCCAATGAACTCAAGCGCAAGGTCCTCTTTACACATATATTTAATTTATTGAATAAAAATTTAAATTTGTAATATCATATTCTTTTGCAATTTAAAATTAATTTATTTTGCGGATAAAATAATATGAGTAGTTGCTGTTGTTTTGAGCCTTTTATCAATCATTATAGAATGGTCGAAGAAGAATTTAATCTTTATTCGCCGGAAACTCAAAATAAAAAATTAAAAATTTGTAAATATTCTTGTATTGGTGGTACCTGGTGCATGTGTATGATTCCCCCAACAGCAATGAGCATTCATCTTTCAAAACTCATTTTGTTTTCACCAATGACTGCAAGTTTAGGAAAAACAGCCCTTGTTTCTGCTATTGCCTCAGCTTGGTGGATGGGAATATCAACCCTTGGCGCCATAAGCTGTGCGGCATGTCTCTATGAAGGATGCGGTTGCATCCCAAACCAATATGCTAAACCGGGATTAATCACGTGCATTGCCTGTGGAATTTTTTCTCATTTTGAAAATTTTTACCACGAGCATGAGATCTAAAACTCAGCTAAAACCTCTTTAAGGTCATTTTTGTTGCAAATGCCGCCAAAATTTTAACTCCGTCAAAGAGGATAAATGGGTAGATTCCAAAAAGGATTGCCTGTTCAATTCCCACATACATTGATAGCCAAGAAGCCCCGATTGTATAGGTTAGCATTTGAGCGGCTAACAATCCGAGAAACATCCAGGTCGGCGATGATGAACTTTTAAATTCACACATCTTTCCCACAATATAAGCGGATAAAGGAAAACTTAACATATATCCCGCTGACGGATCGAATAACCACAGCGGATCGCTTACAAGCGATGGAAAAACCGGCAAGCCAAGCGTTGCTAAAATGAGGTAGATTGCCGAAGACAATGCCCCTTTTTTGCTCCCTTGAAAGAGCGCTAAAGTAAATATTGCAAACGTTTGCATCGTGACCGGAACGGGCTTCAAAGGAATTTTCACTTGAGAAAGAAGGATAATGTAAAGGGTGCCCAAAAGAATCTGTAGTGCTGTATTTGCCCAATGAGCCGATAAAATAGAACTTTTGAACGGTATACTATATGATTTCATAGATTATCCTTCCTGAAAGAAAAGATAAATTTTCTCATATTTTTATTTGTTGTCAATCAAATTTGATTAGAGGAGGATGCAACTGCCTTCTTTATTAAAATGAAATAAACCGGCCGAGTTTTTTACTGATCCCCTAGGCATGCTTTGGATAAGCATAGAAATTTGGTCGGAATCTAAAGTCATGTGTCCTTCTGATTCATTGCTCCAAGTAAATGTGCACATATGGAAACAACCACATTCCGCTTTGATACAAAGTCTATCAATCGCTAATTTAGAAACTGTCAGTCTTGTTGGGTCGTTAGAACGGGATTCATTATTTTGAGGATAATTTCTTTGTGAATTATCAACTGAATTTGTAGGTTGCATATTTATTCCTTTTGTTTTATTAAATAACTACACAATTGTATGCTTAAATTATTATATAAGTCAATAAGATTATTATTAAAAGAATTCAATCGCAAGATTTGGATGACATTTTTTTTGGGGGTGACTTTTTTCTCCCTTTATCTTCTCATCGTCTGTCTATGCAGCTATTTTTTAAAACCCATGGGGGCTGATCTTTTATTTTTAGCTATTCAATATCCAGTCGTTGCTATTTATACCGGCCTATCGATCTTTGCTTTTTTTTCACTGCTGATCTATTTCGTTCGGATGGTGATCAAATACTTTTATTTAACTCGGGGAAAAGACAGTTAGTATAGGATGCTTGGCTGCCCTCACCTCGTCAAGTCGAGATACCGGAAGGGTTAATGGCGCATCTTTGAGCAGTTGAGGTTCATTTTCCATTTCCTCGACGATTGTTTTAATGACGTCGATAAAGCGGTCGAGAGTTGCTTTGGATTCACTTTCTGTCGGCTCAATTAAAAGGCATTCTTTAATGATTAAAGGAAAATAAATGGTTGGAGCATGAATACCATAATCGAGCATTCGCTTGGC
This sequence comes from Parachlamydiaceae bacterium, assembly GCA_025451995.1. GTDB lineage: Bacteria > Chlamydiota > Chlamydiia > Chlamydiales > Parachlamydiaceae > JANWJE01. The sequence continues at coordinate 4,289 of JANWJE010000062.1, forward strand.
GATATCTAGCGCTCTTATCCCCTTTTCAATTCCCCGATCGGCCTGAACCACAAATTCATGCATGCAATACTCTGCGAAAGGGACCGTTAATAAGGAAGAGATTTGTTTTTTAAGATAATTGGCATTTAAAACAGCCATTTCGGCAATCTTGCGCAAACCAAAATGGCCATGGAGTTTTGCATAAAGATAAGCTCTGAGATAAATAGAAAAATTTCCAAAAAAAGAACAAATGCTTCCAATGCTCTTTTCCGCTTTCCATTGTATTTTATATTTCTCATTTTCTTTAATGATACGAGGAATTGGCAAGTAAGGTTCTAATTTTTTATTGCATAATACCGGACCCGATCCCGGGCCGCCGCCGCCATGTGGGGTGGAAAACGTTTTATGAAGATTGATATGCATTACATCAAACCCCATATCGCCTGGACATACGATATTTAAAATCGAATTCAAATTGGCACCATCATAGTATAAAAAGCCCCCTGCTTGATGGATGATTGCGGCAATTTCCTCTATGACCCGGCTAAATATTCCCAATGTATTTGGGTTGGTCAACATTAAACCGGCTGTTCGTTTAGAGACTTTACTTCTCAGATCTTCGATATCTAAATCTCCCTGATCATTTGTCCGGATGGAGATAATCTTAAATCCGGCCATAGAAGCAGTTGCTGGATTTGTTCCATGCGCATTGTCGGGAATAAGCATTTCATCTCTCAAGAGATCCCCTCTTTCTTGATGATACGCTGCAATCATTTGGACTCCGGTAAATTCCCCTTGCGCCCCGGCATTGGGGGTAAGGGTCCCGGCTGCCATGCCGCATAATTCGCAAAGAAATTCTATCAATTCATAGATGATTTGCAAATTTCCTTGAACACTGTTTTCAGGGGCTAACGGATGTGTTCTTGTGAAACCGGAAAGAGATGCTGCCGCTTCATTGACCCTGGGATTGAGTTTCATCGTACAACTGCCCAAGGGGTAAAAGTGGGTATCGATCCCCATGTTTCGGTGCGCAAGCAAAGAGAAGTGGCGCATCAAATCGATTTCAGAAATCTCCGGCAAAGGGAGAGAGTTTTTTCGCAAATTTTCTGAAGGAATAAATGAATCGAAGTCTGGTGAACTTTTTGGCAAGCTATAAGAGCGTTGCCCCAATTGCGATTTTTCAAAAATAGTTTTATTCATTTCGCCACCAATAAATACTTATCCAATTTTTCTTGGTTTTTTACTTCGGTGACAGCGACGAGAAGATGGCGATTTAATGAGGGAAAGTATCGATTTATTGCAAGGCCGGGCTCGATTTTTTCTTTACGAAAACGCTTTTGAATCTCCTCAATCGGAGTATTGAATTCCACGACAAACTCATTGAGTATAGGAGCATCGCCGCATTTAATTCCCTCTATTGTGTCTAAATTTTTTCGCAAATAGGCCGCCCGTTGATAATTTGTTAAAGCAAGGGCCGGAATCCCTTCTTTTCCATACCAAAGAATGGCGATTAAACTGGCCAATGCTGCGAGCGCTTGATTTGTGCAGATATTAGATGTCGCTTTTTCCCTTCTGATATGCTGCTCTCTTGCTTGGAGAGTGAGTGTAAATCCGCGCCTTCCTTTAGCATCAACGGTTTCACCGACGATTCTTCCGGGCAATTGCCGAATCAATTCTTGTCGGCATGCCATGTAACCCACATAAGGCCCTCCAAATTGCAATGGGATACCAAAGGGTTGACAATCTCCAACGGCAATGTCTGCACCCATTTCTTTAGCTGATGAAAAAAGACCGTAAGCTAAAGGATTGGCGCATACAATCGCCAAGGCGCCGCTCTTTTTTACTTTTTCACAGATCACTTTCGCCTCTTCTAAAGCCCCAAAGAAATTTGGAGATTGAATCAAAAGACATCCTGTTTGATCGTCTAGGCATTGGTCAAGATGGAATAAATCCAACTGAAAATTTTCCTTAAAGGGAATTTGAATGATCTGGACGTCTTGGTGCCTTAAATATTGATCGATAACTCCTCGATAATGGGGATGAAGAGCCTCGGCGATTAGAATTTTTTTTCGCCCTTTTTGATAGCGGACAGCCATTAAAATCGCTTCTGCACAAGCGGATGCTCCATCGTAAACAGAAGCATTGGCCGCATCCATCCCAGTTAAAGCACAGATTGCCGATTGAAACTCAAAGATGATTTGAAGCATCCCTTGCGAGGCTTCGGCTTGATAGGGGGTATATGAGGTTAAAAATTCAGATTTGCTGCAAATGGCAGAAACAATCGCCGGAACATAATGTTCATACGCTCCTGCACCCAAATAATTATCGAAGCTCGGGTATTGATTGTTGGCAGCTATGTGTTCCATCAAAGTCAACCCTTCATATTCTGACAGGCCATCATCATAAGAAATAGGAGGTCTTTTTAATTTCTTCGGAATGCTTTCAAATAGGCGGTCGATCGAATCAATGCCTATGATTTTTAACATCTCCTCGATTTGGGGCTGTTGATTTGAAATGAAGTCCATCAAGCCCCATTGAGCATGTTTTGGTATTCCGATTCATTCATCAATAGATCTAATTCCGCAGGATCATTGAGGCGAATTTTATATATCCACCCTTTTTCTTCAGCCGATTCATTAATCCATTCGGGGGACGTGGTCAATTGCTCATTGACTTCGCAAATTTTACCGGAAACAGGTGAATAAATGTCTGCCGCCGCTTTTGTCGATTCCAACACTGCAATTTCCTGTTTAGCATTTACTTCTTTTCCGACTTTAGGCAATTCAACATACACAATATCTCCAAGTTCTTTTTGAGCATATGTTGTGATCCCTATTCGAGCGATCTGTTCATCTTCTAATTCAACCCATTCATGCGAATCTGTGAATTTCATATTTTTAGACCCTTATGATAAAAAGGCAAATTAACTATTTGTGCGATTGATTTATTTTGCCTGATTTGTATTTCTATTTCCTCATTGACTTCAAGAGGTTTTGTGACAAGAATTAAACCAATCCCCATCCCAAGGGTGGGTGAAAATGTCCCCGATGTCACTTCCCCTATTTTCAAATCGTTTTTAAAAATTGGATATCCTTGTCTTGGAATCCCTTTATCTAAAAGCTTTACCCCATAAGCATGTCGTTTGCAACCGCTTTTTTCAAGATTTAATAAGGCTTCCTTCCCTAAAAAATCATTTTTTTCCCATTTGATGGTCCAAGAAGAGATGCTTTCGCTCGGGGAAATTCCATCGCTCAATTCATGTCCATAAAGGGCATAACCCATTTCTAGACGCAATGTGTCTCTCGCGCCAAGTCCTATCGGTTCGATCCCTAAATCTCTGCCTGAATAAAGTAATTTTTCCCACCATTCAATGATTTGCTCTTTTGTTCCGAAAATCTCAAATCCCATTTCTCCGGTATATCCCGTGGTGGAAAGGATCAAAGAATCCTGCATTGAGCAGCGCATCTTTTTTAAATTTTCACTTTCTGGGAAAAATCGGGCGAGAAGCTCTTTTGCAAATGGACCCTGTAGAGCTAAAATTCCTGTATTGCTAAAATGTTCGGTGATTTTAACATTCACATTCAAAAGAGCTGCTTGCTCTTTTAAATGGTGTAAGTCTTTTTCTCGGTTGCTTGCATTGGCAACGATGAAATAATCTTCATCGGCAAGTTTGTAAATGATCGTGTCATCTACTGTTCCTCCCCTTTCATGGCACAATGTCGTATAAATGGCTAAACCATTTGCTTTCCCTGAAATTTGATTGGTAGAAAGATAGTCGAGAAATTTTTCTGCATCCTTGCCTTGGATATGAATTCTTCCCATATGAGAAACATCGAAAAGTCCAACGTTTTTTCTCACCGCATGATGCTCAAACACAACTCCCTTATATTGTAAGGGCATCTCCCACCCAGCAAAAGGGACCATTTTGGCCCCTAAGTGCAGATGATGTTGGTATAAGGGTGTCTCCATATTATTTTAAAACAAGTGAAGCCCAAAGAGAGGGTTGTTGTTCTATGTGATATTCCTGAGTCATCACACTAAAGTGCTGCGGCGCCCCGCCATAACGATTGATCCGATAGGTAAAACCCAAGCGATTTAATTGTTTAGGATCATAACCATAGAGGCAATGACTTGGAATAAAAATTTTCATTTTATATTCCTTTTTTTTTAGTTCAGTCTGGCATATCAAAAATGAGGGATCACATAAAGGGTGGCTATCCTCTGTTCTAAAATGAGTTTTTTCTCCTTTATATTGACCTTCCACTTCATTGGGAAGAAAGTAGAAATGATGACAAAAACGGGTATTAAAACCTGCTGTTTTTAAATCGCGGGTATCAAAAAAGAGCTCTACACTATCCCCTTCTTCTACTTTTGGGAAACAACTTTTTTTTGCTGCTTGGCTTACTACAATAAGCAGGCCAATTCCTTTTTCATTCCACCCCATCGACACTTTGGCAAAAGACTCCTCTCCCGTCAACTGATCAGTAGCGGGAAGTATTCCTTCACTTAACGATGGAAAATCTTTATCAATATAATTGCAATCCGCTGAAATTGAAAAAAAATGGATGGGATTTAGGGATATAGGCTCATTGAATTCATTCATAAGGTATTAAAAAAGTGTTTATTGAATATAAATAATAAATTGTTTACAATGTTTATTTTCAAAAATTTAATATTTTTTTTCAAGGAGCTTTATTATGAATATAATTAATAGTGCCATTTCGACATCAAATTGGAATGCATTCGTGCAGATTATGAATTCTTCTATTAAACCCTGGAGCGGGGTGATTCTCAGCACAAGCATTGTGGCTGTTGCCGGAATTGCCATTTATAAAATCACTGATAAAGGAACTTCGGATTCAGAAGAAGCGTTAAAAAAGTTTGAAAAAATCAAGGATAAAGTCAAACAAGCTTATAGTTATGTCTTCGGAGGATTTGCATTAACTGCCGGTTTTGCGGTTGCTGCCCATATCACCGGTCTTTCTCGCGCGATATTAACAAACAACTATCTTTATCTAGGTGTTTTTGTTGGTTCATTGGTTAGTTTGTCTGCGACTCATTTAACCAATGTAGAAAACAAAAAACTCAAACAGATTTCCTGGATTGCTTTTAATGCGAGTATGGGTATTTTACTCTCTCCTTTAGGTTACATTCAACAAAAACTCGTGGCGCAAGCGGCAGCCATTTCTTTAGGTCTTGGCGGCGTAATGACTGCAGCTGTTTTTCTCGCGCCGGATAAAAAGTTTTTAGAATGGGAAGGCCCTTTAATGGCGTGCTTGACAAGCATCACTATTGCCAGCACCATTGCAATTTTCTTTCCAAGTACAGCTTTTGCTTATGCAGTTGACCGCGTCTCTCTCTATGGCGGGTTAGCTTTATTTACAGGCTTTTTTATGGCGAGTACACAGCGTTTAATCCAAGAAGCTGAAAACGCAAAGGAATTCGATCCGATTCAAGCTTCAATGGGGATTTATTTAGATGGTCTTAATATTTTTGTAAGAGTCCTTAGAATTTTGATTGAAAATCAAGAGAAGAAAGACTCCCCTGCAATAGCATAAGCAGAAAACAGACCTCTCTCGAATGAAATTTCGAAAGAGGTCTATTACTTTAACCAGCAGGAAGTGTAAAAACAAAAGTAGAACCTTCATTGATTTTTGATTTTACGTAAATCTCGCCATCACATTCATCAATGATATGTTTAACTGTAGAAAGCCCCAAGCCAAATCCCGGTTTTTGCCCTGTCCCCCAAGGGTCAATTTGATAAAATTTTTCAAAAATCTGTTCTATTTCCTCTGCCGGTATTCCGATGCCATTATCTGAAATAGAAAATTTAACTTTATCGCCTAAATGATGAGCGCTGATTTTGATTTTAATAATTTGGCTATAATTGTATTCGATTGCATTTTCAATTAAATTATCTAAAACAAGATCAAAATAGGAGGGGGATATTTTCAACTGTAAGCCCATTTCGATTTGGCTGGTATCGAATTGTATGGTTAATCCTTCAAAGGCAAGAAGATGCTTTAAAATGAGTTTCTCAATGTGTTCTTTAACGTTGTGAATCTCTTCATATAGATTGATATTTTCTATAGTAAGCACCCTAAAGGTAAGAAGTTTTTGTACCATTCTTTTAAAGTCCCAAACGATCTGGGAACATTTATCTAAAATTTCTTTATTTTCAGGACTTAAATTTCCTCGGTTTCCATCTTTAAGCATAGTAATAAATCCCGAGATGGAAACAAGAGGCGTCGTTAACTTATGGGAGATGGCATATAAAAACATTTGTTTGCGAAATGCCTCCTGCCTTTTGATTGTCACATCAATGATGAGCAGAATAATATTTTCTATTTCTCCTATACTATTGCGTATGAGTGTAGATCTCAATTCTAAAATGAGCGGCTTCATCCCCTCTTTTTCAATTCTTTCGATATCAAAAGCCAGATGTTCTTTTTTCATAAAAACTGTGGCATCAATGGGCCGGTTAACTTTAAAGTTTTGATGTAAATGTTTAATCAAGTCTATGGGGTTGCTAGCCGCTTCGACTAGCAGATAATCTTTGGCTTTGTCGTTGATACTTATCAAATTGAATTCTGAATCAAAAATCAACAACCCATCACTCATTTGATTAACAATCGAATTAAACTTTTGTTTTTCATCTAATTGAGAACGATAGTAACTCATTTTTAACAAACTATTAATTCTCGCAAGCAATTCGTCTTTATCAAAAGGTTTTGAAATAAAATCATCACAACCCGCTTCAATCCCTTTGATTCTATGCTGGGTGTCATGAAGGATCGTGACTAGGATAATAGGGATTAAACGGGTTTCTTTTTGACTTCTCATTTCTTTTGTCACTTGAAATCCGTCAATGCCAGGCAAAAGAACATCTAAAAGGATTAAGTCGATTTCTTGTTTAGATACAATCTCTAGCGCTTGTTCGCCACTTTTTGCGATAAATAATTGATAATTTTCTTGAGATAGAAAAGAAGTGAGTCGATCTAAATTCTCAGATTCATCATCGACTAAGAGAATTTTGGCACCATTCATTGAAAACTTCCATGGAAATCATCATTTTTTGATAGCACCCCATGGAAAGAATTTCAAGAAAAAAGAAAAGGGACTTTTGTCCCTTTCATTCGGCTTTGTGTTACAATGCCTTTTTATTCAGCAACTTTTAGATAAGCCAAGGAAATCGCATTTTTATCTTTTAATTTTGCGAGGACCTCTTGCATATAGTTTCTTTTAGCTTCCATCCCTAATTGCTTTTGTGCTGTTTCTGTCTGTTTTATTAATTCATCTGATTTCAAATCCGATGCGCCATATGAGAGGACTTGATAAAATCCAAGATCGCCATTGACCGGTGCTTTTATTGCAGACCAGTTATTTTCCCCTAAAGCTAGTCCTTCAGAGACATTAAGGCCATGTTCGGAATTCTGCCGATCGACAACAATCGTTGTTTTTTCTATTTTCCATTGATCAGCTAAAGGAGAGCGGCTTCCTAATACCAAAGAATTATCTTTTTCCTCTTCCTTTTTTACTACAAATTCGGAACCTTGATTTTTCAATTCTTTAATTTGGTTCATATAGGGATACAAGCGCAATGACGCAAGTGTTTCTTTATTTGAAAATGTTCCCGATTGATCCTTCCAAACTTCAGAATAGATTGGCTCTAAGGAGGCGATAATTTTCTTTAAAAATTGATCAGCGACTTTTTCTCTCACTTCTTTAAAGGGTTTCCATTCTTTTTTCTCATTTTGGTAAAGAGTGGGTTCAGAAGATCGATTTTTTTGATAATACTTTTCTAATATTCGATCCAAAACAATATCTAACGTGCCATCTTCTTTAGCTTCAGCAAAAGTTAAAATTTCTTGGTTTTCCGATCTGTCAAGAACAGCGATACGATAAAAGTGTTGTTTATCTGCTGTAAAATTATATAATGGTGAATCATTAGGAACATTCGAGCCAATCATCGCATCGTCCAATAATCGCATGAAATCTTCCCTTTTTTTCAAATCATCCATGCCGGCAAAAGGGATTTTACCTCCTTCTGTTCTTAAACCGATGACCATCACTTCAGGTTTCGCTTGATTGAGGCTCTGCTCTATCCATTCTTTATTTTCTTGAATGATCTGTTTTTTTGCATAGTTGTCTATGGCTGCTCGGTTTTTTGAATCTAGATTTTCTAAAGTCTCAAACCGTTCTTCTCTCGTTTCGCTCTTCTTTGATCCTAAAATTGGAAATTGTTTAGAAAGAAGTGTCCAATGATTTTCTTCGACTTCCCAATCCCATAATTGCCTTAGTCCAATTTTAGCCTGCAAAGATTTAGCATTAACATTCGCAACTTCTAAGACATATCGTTTTTGGATGAGTTCCGGGTATTTCTTGTTAATTTCTTCAATGGAAAAAAATTGCTGTGGAACTGCTAGGGGGTCGGTTTTATTTTGCTTTGTGACAGCATAAAGATACGCTTCAAATTTTTGTAGATCTTTATAGTTAGCCAATCTTAAAGAAGGGGGTAAACGATAAAGATCGATAGAGACATTTTCATTTGCGAAAGACTTCAGTTTTTCAGTTGAAAGAGCATCGATAATTGAGGATGAACCTACATCTGCAAACAAACGGCGGAAAAGAAGAATCTGCTGCCATATTTTTATGGCTTTAGCCGGATCCATATTCATTCTTCTCAATTGTTCAGTGAGGTATTCTTCGGGGGAAGACACCCCTAAATTGGGATTATTTTTGTTTTGTTGATAGCTATTTTGCGTATTCTGAATCAAATCAGACTGCGCTTCGGTTTTAGTGACCTGATATCCTTGATTTTCTGCTAAAATAGCGGCATTAATAATAAATTCGCTGATAAGTCTAGTAAAATTAGGGCCAAACCAATCTTCAAATGTATGGTAACCAAATAATGAAAGATCTTTTTGGTTTAATTGATCATCTGCACTTAACCAGTCTGCATATTGCTTTTCTTGATAATGAAGAATATATCTAAGTGTGGATGCGGGGATCTTTTTTTCGCCCAAATACAAGTTAATTCGATGGTGAAAAGCATCTGCATCAAATCCATTGCCACTATTTTGAACGGCGTTAAATGAAACATTCATCTCAGGGGAGAATGTATTCCAAATTGAAGCGACGCCCAAAAAAGGAGCTTGAGGGTGAGCGTATAGTTTGTATTTTTTCTCTTTGCTTCGACGTTTTTCGATATCTTCTTGCAAGTCTTCTTGGTAAGCGAATGACAAATCCTCAGCGAGACCTGTTTCTAAAAAATCTTTTTGTATCACTCCATCATTTAAAAAATTAGGTCCCCAGGCTCCGCCATAAATAATTTTATCATGATTATCGGTTGCTAAAAAAAGAGCCATCTCATCGACATCTGAACGAGTAATCTCATCTCCATTGATCGCTTTAAAAGCGATTTGCTCCCTCCATTGATTAGAACCCAAGGTACTGTATGTACCAAAGAATGAAAAGGAGATAATGATCACTACAGTTATGACAAAAAAGATGTAACGTTGTGTCCGACGGAAAAATTCGAGCATGTCACTCACCCATTGATTTTTTCAAAAATGATACCAAAAATGAAAGTTTCTAAAAAGCAAAACTTTACTGGATAAAAAAAAAGGAATGTTATATGATATAATCGCTTTATAATAAAAAATATAATAAATATGATTTTTCAATGCTCGATAAAATACTTAATCGATGATCCTGAAATCAACGAGATTGCCGTTGATTTAAAACAAAATTACTTAAAATATTCCTTTAGCACCAAATATCCTGAAAAGACGAAAGAAATTGATCGCATTTTCAATCAAACAACCGAAAAAAACTCTCACTTACATTCACTTGCTACTATCCTAAAAAAACCCTACTTGGATACAAATGATTTAACCCTTTTAAAAAAATTAAAAGTTGCACAATTGAGCGCTGATCCAACTGGCGGAGTGATTCTTGAACATCCTGATTTTCCTAACTGGCTCATCAAAAAAAATTATGGGTATTTTCAGGAAGATGAACTTCTCAATCCTATTCGCAAGTTAGTTGAAGCGGAAAACATCCCCTCTTGGATGCTTCCTAAACAATTTAAAGATCTTCCTTCAAATAAATCTCTTTTAATCCATGTACCCAATGACGTTATCAATCCACTCAGAGTTGTCATGTTAGAAAGAGGGCAGAAAATTATCAATGCTTTTAAATTAAAACATATTAAAGTCGCTAAAGAGTATTTGCATCAATTGCCCAATTGCGACGATTCTCTGCCAATCCATCACTCTTTAGTTGTTATCTCTAAAAAAGAACCGATTCTGAATCGCTCTGAAAGTTTGAATCACTATGTCAAACTAGCAAAGAATTGCCCTGAAAAACTACAACAGATTGCAAGAGATATCGTCCGCTTTATTTCAGCTTTAAGGTTAACAGATAGTCATATTGACAATTTTCCTTTTTTAAATGATGGTTCTGATACTGTGATCGCAATTGATGGTGAACCGGTGGGTGGGCTCGCTGATATCAACGAAACGCGAATGGTTGAATCTTTAAAAGAATTTGATCCTGGATTTTTCTCACTTGTGGGTCTGCAAAAATTTCAATCGAGCATTTGCCAAAAGATGCGATCAGAAAAGATTGATTTTATTGATATTTTAAAAGTACAAGAAATTTTTGATACTGAAATCAAAATAGCTCACACTGAGATTATTGCAGAGAGATCCTCTTTGAAAGCTTTCGAAAGGCTCACTCTATTTCAAAGAACTCTACTTTGGCGTGCTACAATCTTTGTTGTAAATATCTTTCAAAATGAATTTGAAAGACAAGAAAAAAGAGCGGGTATTTAACGCGAGTTTTGGATAAGGAATGGTCTCCTTTGAGGATCTTTTCTTCCAGCTTTGAAAATTTTTTCTCGAAGGAGCCGCATTCCTTATCCAAAACTCGCGTTATTTAGCAATTAACACCATGTGCCACTTTTTTTCGTTCGTGCCCATGCCCATGACCGTGCCCGGAAAGAAAATTGCAGATGAGCTCAAAAATTGCACAAAGTCGTGTTTAACTCGACTTTGTACAATTTTTGGACGAATATTCGAGAGAGAAGCAAACTACAGCGTAATAAATTTCGCAGGAAGGGGTTGTTTTCCCCCTTCCGAGAAATTTATTTAGCTGTAGAAAGCTTCTCT
>JANWJE010000063.1 GCA_025451995.1 Parachlamydiaceae bacterium
GCGTTTTGTCTTTTAATCAATCATTATATCGTTATATCGTTTCCATCGTTTATCCTTGGTCGATTTCTGGACAAAGGCAAAATTTTGAATCACGAAAGGTATATCTTTGTGTTTTCTGTGATCTGGCTGGATTGTATGAGTTCTCAATCCTTCATTAATTCATCTTTTTGGCAAACAAAGCGAATAAGGCAAGAGATTGCCTCATTTTTGCAATTTAATTAAATAAAGTTTACAATAGATTTAGTATCGTATTTAATTATTGGGGGGCTCTCCTATGGTTAATAAACATGCGCAATCGATTGAAGATCAAGAGAAAAAATTCTTCATGTCCATTAAGAATGAAATCGATAGCATGGTAGATATAAAACTCCATGCCTTTTATAAAAGCGATTCCAACGGCAAAAGCGATATCAAAAAAATTGAAAAAGAATGCTCAGATCAATTTTTTAGAGATCTAGAAAAAATTTTTGATGATTCAGTTAAAAATTGTGAGGCTTTTTATCAACAGCTTAAATTAGATGATCGGGCTTTGTATAAATCAATTAAAAAAGAAATGGAACCCATTTTAAGTAAGATTCAAATATGCAAATCCTTCAAAGATCTTGTCGATTTAAAGGAAAGTCATTTAAGCGAAGGGACACACAATGAAATCAAGGAGATTGGATTAAAACATTTCAAAAATGGACATTTTGATAAAGCATACCTTTATTTTACTTTTTTAAGTTTAGCTGATGCTGAAAGTCCTCAGGTCTGGTTAGTGAGAGGAATGGTAGAACAAAATTTGGGGAAATATGAACAAGCCCTCAATTCCTATTCAGCTGCGTTAACTTTAGCGCCCGAACATTTAATAACCTATTTACAGATTATAGATACCCTTCTCTTAATGAAACGATTTGATGAAGCGTTGCATACGTATGAAATATTCATGCGCGAGATTAATCCTGAACATTATGCCCATAATCCCTTTGTCATTTCAAAATTGACCACCATTCGATCCTTTTTGCCTCAATTAACATCAAAAGCATAAAGAGGAGAAGCATTATGGTAGCACCTACAATTTTAGGAGGCTCTCTTCGCATGACAAGCGAGCAGCCGGCAACCATTGATCTTAATATGGTTGAAAACTTGAAAGCGGGCGTCGATGCCTTAAACCACATTCAAGGTTTTGTTAAACAGGTGAACGAAGGGGTGGATAATATTGCAAACAACATTAGCAACATTCCAACAGCGCCTCTAGTCAAAGACTTGGCTGATCCTACAACTGCAGCCCGCCTAGAAAAGGGGTTTATTGGTTCTATTAAAACTGTGACTGCATTTTCTTTTTTTTTGACAATTTGGATTCCAGGCCAATTTGTCTCCGCATTAGTTGGAGGTTGCATTATTACCAACGCCTTAATAGCAAGCAAAGATCCTTCTCGCATGAAAAAAATGGAAGAAGGGGCCGATTTAGCATGGGCGCCCACTCGATGGCTTGTGAATCTTTCTTACAGTGCTTACCAAGATATTCAACAAGCAAGAACAAGGGAAGGGGAATTCAAACAACCTAAAGACTTAATCGCGACCTTTTATGATGCAGAAGCATCCATGTCCCTTTATTTTGACATTAAAGATGAGGAAATCAAACGGCCGCAAAGAATATTTTCAGGGATTTGCAAAACCATTATCGCCATAAAATTAACGGGGCTTTATTTTGTGCCGAGCATTCTTGGCTTAGGTGTTGGGGCAGCCGTTGTAGGTGCTTCATTTTGGAAGGGGAAAGACATTAAGCACGGCGTAAACATCATGTCTGCCTTCCCAACAACAGTGGCAGCACTATGGCTTTCTGCTTCGAAAGACTTCTACATAGCTTACAATGCAAAGAGTTAACTCTTTTCAGCGGGATGGACTATATTTAAATGAAAATCGCCCTCTTGAAATTCTTGTTGTTCATACGTTTTTAAATGATTCAAATACCACTCGCTATCTTCAATAAAAAAGTCCGCAGCGATCCCTTGGGCCATGCGAGAGGCTCCAACGCTTATGCTCGGAATATCACCGCTCAGTAAACCATGTGACATTGTTGCAGCATAGTTAAAGCAATAAATGTTTTTTAAATATGACGTATTATTTTCTTTTTTTGGAAGAAATTCAAATGAGGGGCCTAGGTAGGGAAATAAGCCCATTTTACTATCTGAAAAGAGGTCTGATGGCATTTTATCTTTCCATAAAGCGATGTCATCGATGACGTCTTTTAATTCGAGTTGTTCTTTTCCATCAATTTTAAAACCTGTGCCTAAAATGAGAAAGTCATAGGTCAGCTGACCGTGATTTGTCAAAACATGTATTTGGGAACTATTACATTCTATTTTTTCAATCGTCGTATTCGCTAAAACTCGTAAATTAGAATAATTCTCCACTCGTTTTATAGAATCCAAAGGTGGAGGGATCGCTGATTCCAATGCTTCTTTCATAAAATTCCATTTTTGTTCATCAGCTAGTTGATAATAGCCATGAACAAAGCCTTTATAAGGAAGACTCCCAAATTTGTTGATTGTTGGAATGCGATTCTTACGCATGATAAGATCGACTTCTTTGGCTTGATTTTCAAGCGCGGTAGCAGCAGCATCGAATGAGGAAGCACCAACACCCAAAATAGCAATTTTTTTATCTTTTAATTTTTTGAAATCGATAATTTCTGCTGTGTGAGAATATTGAGTTTTAGGAAGATCTTTTACAACATCTGGTATAATCACTCCTCCGAAACCGGCTCTTCCGGTAGCTAGGATCACTTTTTTTGCTTTTACAAAAAATGATTCACCCCTGCATTCCATTTTCAATTCCAAACATTTAGAGTTTGGAATTAATTCTTTCAATTTACAATGGTTTTCCACAGGAAGTTGCATCACATCTCGAAACCATTTAAGATAATCCATCCATAAGTTATTGGGGATTTTCTCCATTTTTTTCCAATCTTCAGAACCAAATTTTGCATCATACCACGCCCGAAAAGTTAAGTGGGGAATGCCTAAAGCAGGTCCCATGATTTCTTTATGCGTTCGAAGCGTTTTCATTCTCGCATAAGTGATCCATGGACCTTCTAAACCCGCACTATTCTCATCAAAAATTTGAATATTAAATATTCCTTCCTTAAACAATGCGGCGCCAGCAGTTAAGCCTGCCATTCCACCGCCAATGATGACTACGTCGTAACTTGCATCTGAATGTGTTTTACGCCAATGAAGTGGGGGAAAGTTTAATAAGATTAAATCCCTGATGACAGCTCGATCTTCGCGGGGTAATTGTTGAATTTGAATAGGAAGTTGAAAACCATTTGCAAAAGCAAAAACAAAAGTCATTAATAATAGACATCTTGTGCGATGAATAAAATAGTTTAAGTAGTTTATTATTAAAGTGATATGCATATAATTCTCATTTGAATTAGGTTTGCTTAAAGGATGAATACTCTTTCTAGCTTTCAACTGGAAGCAGTGTACACTGCTTCCAGTTGAATATTGGAATTTTGGGCTAGCTTGAAAGCTCCCGCGGTTGAGAGATCGCAAGAGGCATAGTAGTAAATCAATACAATGCCTCTTGCGATCTCTCAACCCCGGGGCTTTGAAGCAGCCCAAAAGTCCAAGATTCAGTCGGAAGCAGTATAGACTCTCCAATTGACAATAAGAATTAAAAATTTTAAAATCTTGTCTAGGGTGCCATCCAAGTAAAATTTTCGTTCAATTTCGAGTTCTTTTCGCGCTGGTTTGAACGATTTTGGACCACCAATATTGATTTAATATTGCTGGTCCAAAATCCTTTAAACCCACGCAGAAAATAATCTCGGAAGTGAATGAAAATTTTACTTGGATAGCTTCAAACACAAAGACAGAGAGTTTTTATTTGAGTCTTAGTAGCCATACATCCTTTGTGAATCTTCATGTTATGAGTGTTGATTCCTTTTTTACCTCGATGCCCTCAAAATTTGTCACATCTGCAGGGACAACCGTCGTTGCGACAACCGCTGGATTCGCCTATGGCTTTTTAGGGCGGAAAGTTTACCCGTTGAGCGGGGTGATTCCTTTCCATTATGGAATTGAGTTTGCTCTTGCTTTTCAAATCATGCAATTTATTTTGCAAATTGAAAAAAATTTTCGCCAATTTTTAAAAGTAGAAAGCTATTTTAAAAAATTAGAAATGCTTTCAGAAGATGAATTAGATTTGGAAGATAGAGTTCGGTTTCATTGTTGGAAAATCATACAATTAAAAAATCAAATCATTCTTCGCATTGATAATGCCCTCGTCTTTCTCTTTAAAATTCGCCCGCATCACAAAGTTACAAAAGACAATGTCGAGCAAGCTTCTTTTATTGAAATGTGCCGCTATCGTATATGGCCCGTCTTTAAGTTGACAGTACTTGAAACACTTAGTTTCAGAGTTGCTTTTCTTCTCTGTAATGGAATGGGATTTAAACTCCCAGTGTCAACCTCTGTTCCTCGCGTGGTCATTATTTCTTCGATCGTAAGGGAGATTATCATCATCCCGGCCCTCTATACTTATGCTAACTGGTGTCAGAAAAGTGAATCGGGAGAAAAGTACACTGCGGAGTCGCTTGCATTAAGAGCAAAATGGATTCGTTATTTTTTGCCTTCGCTGACATTATCTATGAACTAATCAACAACCCATTGCGCAGCTCAAATTGACGGTTGCAGAGATTTGCCAATTCGCGATCATGTGTGACTAAAAGCAATGATTTGCTTGGCTGTTTTGCAAAATCGAGTAAGATGCTATGAATCAAGCTCGCTGTTTCGCTGTCTAAGTTTCCGGAGGGTTCATCGGCAAAAAGGAGGGAGGGATCGTTACACATCGCCCTCGCAAGAGCGGCGCGTTGCTTTTCCCCTCCGGAGAGAAATTTTGTATGGTAGTGAGCTCGATCTAACAAACCAACCTGTTCCAGGAGGCTATAAGCTCTATTTCGCATTGGACTTCCCGAGCCGACGGCTTGCCGGGCGATCTTTGCAGGCATTAACACATTTTCAAGAACTGTATAATCTTCTAATAAATGGAACGATTGAAAGATGAAGCCGATTTCGCTGTTTCGTAAAAAGGCTTTATTTGCCGACGTTACTTTTTTGCCATCGATAAACAATTCACCCTCGCATGCCTCTTCAAGGGTCCCTAAAATATGGAGCAATGTGCTCTTTCCTTCACCGGATCTCCCAATGATCGCAACGGATTCACCATATTCAATTTGAAGGGAGATTTCATTTAAAATTTGAATCTTTTTTGGAAAGTAAAAAGCTTTTGAAATTTTATTCGCTTTTAATACCATTTTTTACCCTCCTGAACGCAGAATTTCTGAAGGTTTTAGGAGAGAGGCTTTAATGGCCGGGACGAGTCCGGCAAGGAGTGACAGGCAAACAGTCGATATAACGACAAATGTGAGAGCTTCTATACTCAATTCAGAGGGGAGCATTTGCCCATAAAAATGGGCATTGAATAGTTCTTGACCCTGAAGTTGACTTAAAAAAGCGACTAAAGCATCCAAATAATGTAGTGTTAAAATCGCAGCAGCTATTCCTAAAACACTCCCAAAAACGCCAATCATACCGCCGGAGAGACCAAAAATACAAGCGATGCTTGTTGAAGAGGCGCCCATAGATCTTAAAATGCCTATTTCAGGTTTTTTATCATTAACCAAAATGACGAGCATTGAAATAATATTTGAACAGGCGACTAAAATAATGACAACTGCAATCAGCATAAAAAGATATTTTTGGCTTTGCAATTCATGGATAATTTCTTTTGTAAATTCATACTCTTTATAAGTTTCAACATTCCAATAATGGCTGATTCCCTGTTGCTTTAATTGTTGGATGATTTGATTTTTAACAAGATCTGCTTTTTCAATTTCATTAAAGCGAATATTGATCCCATTCGTTAATGCACTTTTGTCCTCTTGATTGTGAGAACTTTTAATTAATGATGTCACTTTCCTGTCAGCCAGAATGAATTTTCCCCCTATGGGGATGATGCCCGGGTCGTAAAACCCGGCTACATAAATTTCAATTTTCTGCTCTTGAAGCATGCTCGCTGTCGGTGCTAAATAACTGAGCGTGCCCGAGTCACCCATTAAAACACCCACATCTTTAAAACTCTTTGGCAGAATAACAGCCTCTCCCATTCCAAAATCTTGTGGAAGAAAAAACCGATTGCCACCCTCTTGATAGACCCAAAATGATTCCGTGTTAGAATTTTGAATAGTGGCTTGTGCAATCTCTAATCCTCGATAGGGAATGTTCCCTTTCAACAGATTGTTTTGTAAGGGAATTTCAACATCAAAACGTAGATGTTCAATCCCTTTTGCTAGAGGGAGTGATTTGAGATCGAGTTGTGCTTTAAATGAAACATTGCCAACAAGAGTAATGGGAATGGAGAGTTCTTTAATTTCTTTATGCTCTTCTTTGAGAAATATTTTATTTTCATCGATGAGGATGGTCCCTTTTCGCGCATCAATTCCCTGTTCATCCATTTCTTTGATGAGAGAGCCAAGCTCTTTGGTGTCTTGAACCACTAAAATTCGAAAAATTTTTCCGTTTTTATATAAGGTGGAGACCTTAAATTCTGTTTGCTTCGGCAATAAATATCGAGGGATATTCCAACCGGAAGGGCGAGATTTAAGCTCTTTGATATTCACTTTATCAAAGAATTTTTCAAATTTATGATCAATGGACATATTTTTATCTAGGATGTAGAGGAATTGATTGAGATCTTCTTCGCTTAATGGAAGGATAATTTTTTTTAAACTTGTATTGTTTGTTTCAAAATTTCCTAAATAGGCTGGGTAAGAAAGAGTCGTTTCAGTTGAACCTCCATAGACATATCCTTTTTGACCAAATTGGCGCAAAAGATGCAATTGTATATGTGTTGCCGTTAACTCAAAATCTTGTACCTGTAAATCATGAACACCCTCAATTTTATCAAAAGATTGATAGGCTAATTTGACAAGATCTTTAAGAGATCCTGTATCGTCAAGATCAGGGGGCGTCCAAAAAGTGGGGATTTCTTGATCTAATTCAAGGTCATAAGGGTCAGTTAAAGCGGATTGGTTTTTTTCAGCTATCGTTTTGGTAGAATAGTTAGAGGCATCGCTAATTGAGTCCACAAGGTAATAATAGGAATGATAGTACGCATCAGTCGGTGTGACTCGCACAGGGGCTGTGAGGGCAGTCAATTTTTGAACCCAGTTTTTTTCGAGTCCGTCTGTGACTGAAAAAAACACAACGATCAGCCAAACAACTAAGCTAATAACAAAGATAGAAATCAGGCTGATAATAGAGACAGAGAGTTGTCGCCTGCGAGGAGTAAGATATTTACAGGCGACAGAAAGTTCAAACATGTATGCAAATTTATTTAGTTTCTTTAAATTCGACTCTTTCTTGAATGGTTGGGTCGTATTTCATAAGTGTCAAGCGCCCAGGAGTACTTGTCTTATTTTTGTTTGTATGATAATGAAAATGACTTTTTGAACTCTTCAATTTAATTTTTTCACGTTTGCTGGCCATTTTTAGCTCCAAAAGAGGTTAATTAACTGTCCATTATAAAAACACTAAAGTTAAATTTCAATCCCAAATAATCTTGCTAAGTGAATTTTTTTCAAAGCGATAGAATAAGTCAAAGTTTTTCTATACTTTTACTCGGATAATTGATTAAAATGAGTTATACACAAGCAACTTGAAGAATTGGAATTTTGACAAGGAGGTTCCTGAATTTAAACCAGGCTCGCCGATGCTGAATAAGTTTTGCGATGTAGGCAGGTTTAAAGTCAGGGATAACCGACGCCGTCAAAAACCAATCCTTCATGTTGTTTGTGTATGAGTAGTGTGTAATGAAGGGTGATATTATGGCTTATCAAGACGTTATTACTATCCAGCCGGGTAAAAGAGATGGAAAACCGTGCATCCGTAATATGCGTATTACAGTTTATGACGTTCTTGGTTGGATGGCAGCTGGTATGAGCAGACAAGAAATATTAAATGAATATCCAGAGTTGAAAATGACTGACCTTCAAGCTTGCCTTGAATTCGCAGCAGCTAGAGAAAGGTTATTAAAAAATCTTTCCGCGGCATGAAATTACTTTTTGATCAAAATATTTCGAGAAAAATTTTACCACTTATTTTAGAAAAGTTTCCAAATTCTGATGCCGGTTTTAGGTTAAAAAGGAATTCTGGTCAGAGGCTCGAGATCTATAGGGTCGCCGTGTCCTTGTTTTTTAAATTTTAGATAGCCGAGGCCAGCGATCATGGCTGCATTGTCTAGACTTAAGCCGGTGGAGGGCCAAATAAGATGGTAATTTTCTTTGTTAGCTTCGGTAAACATTTGCCTTAAAGTCTTGTTATTTGTGACCCCGCCGCCAAAAAGAATGCTTTTTGTGTGGTATTTTTGAGATGCTGCAAGGGTTTTTTTGATCACATCTTCAAAGGCAGTTGTTTGAAATGAAGCTGCTAAGTCAGCTCGATCTTGATCAAAAAATGTCTCATGTTTTTTTAAGGTATAGAGGACGGCTGTTTTTAATCCACTAAAGGAAAAAGCAAGCGGAAGCCCTTTGACCTGACCAGATTTTAATGGAAAACGCTCGGAATTGCCCAATAATGCTAATTTCTCAATCTCAGGCCCGCCCGGATACGGTAGATTTAAAAGTTTGGCCACCTTATCGAAAGCTTCTCCTATAGCATCATCAACAGTTTGACCAATAAGTTCATATTCACCGATTTCTTTCATATAGACAAGGGTCGTATGACCTCCCGATAAAATCACTCCAATTGCAGGAAAAGGGATCTCTTCTTTTTGAGACATCAGCGCAGCATAAAGATGTGCTTCGACATGATTGATACCAATAAAAGGAATTCCTTTAGCAAGAGAGAGTGCTTTGGCGGTATTCAATCCGATGAGAAGGGCACCAATGAGTCCCGGCCCATGGGCGACAGCGATTAAATCGACCTCTTTGAAAGAACAGTTTGAATCTTTTAACGCTTGGTCGATGACAGGAAGAATAAGGTCTATGTGTCTTCTACAGGCAAGCTCAGGAACAACACCCCCGAATTCTTTATGCAAGTCGATCTGAGAGGCGACCACATTGGAAAGGATCTCAATGCCATCTTTAACCACTGCGCATGCGGTTTCATCACATGTACTTTCAATACCTAAAACAATCATGGAGTTATTTGCGTCTTCATGGATCGCACGAACTGGTCGCTTGCCTGGGTGTCAAGCATCCAACACGCTTTGTGCGAAGGGGTTCCTATTTTTTGAATAGGGAGGTTATCGGGGTCGTAGGCGCTTAAAAAAATTTTTGCGACTGTGGCTGCTTTTTCTACTCCAAGGGCATAGATGCAAATATTTTTTGCCCTATTGATGCATTCATAGGTAAGGGTCATGCGCCAAGTGTGCTTTTGAGGGACATAATTAGCAACTACCAGACGATCATTTGTGTGAAGAGCGTGCGTTCTTGGGAAAAGGGAAGCTGTATGACCATCTTCCCCCATGCCCAACATCATCAAATCAAATTCAAGGGAAGGGACTTTTTCACGAATGAGTTTTTCATAGGCTAATGCATTGTCCTCAATGTCACTTTCTGCTTTCATCCTAAAAATGTTTTCTTGGACCAAAGGGAGTTTTGATAAACCGGATTCCATTGCATTAAAATAATTGCTTTGGCTGTCGGTCGGTGGAACAGCCCTTTCATCGCTCCAAAAGCATAAGACCTTTGACCAATCAATTGATTGCAGATGGTTAATTTTACCGATTTCTTGAAAAATTGCATTGGGGGTTTTTCCTCCGGATAAAGCAACAGTAAATGCCCCCTTTTTTTTGATTGCATCGCGTGCAAGTTCTAAAAACTGATGGGCACAAAATTTAATTGTTTCTTCAAAATTTCCCGGAATTATAATATCTCTGCGGAGATCAAATGACTCTATTTTATTTTTCCAATCTTCCACACTTAACTCCATCGCGTTATGCTAATTTGTTGCAGCATGGATGCATAATGACTGCTCATTTTTTGATAAAAAACTTCTTGCATGAAGGCGCGTCCGGAGCGAAAATTGGGCATGTTTAAATAGAAGGGGAGCTCACATTGAAATTGATTGGAGGCTTGGACCTGAGCTTGTTCTTGTTTAATTCTTTTGATATGGCATTCATATCCACCTTCACCCATGATTTCAATCTTCAAAATTTCTGCAGGGTCAAAACGTTCATTAATTTCCGGAATGAGCCGTATTGTGCAATGATTTGTTCCATTTTGATAAAACAGAAGTTGAGAATGATTTTCTTTTTCAGCTTTTAAAAATTCCCATTTTAAACAGTTTGATAGCCATGCTTGAAGGTAGATTGCTTGTGTATTGTAATGGATGAAAAACTCACTTGGATGACTATTATAAACAACAGTTACTGAATTTGCCGTTGAAAGCTGTTTTAATCTTTCGATGCTGTCAAATATTTGAGCGAGTATTTCTCGCCAACCATTGATTCTGGCCCAATTCATGTCAATCACTTGTATAGAGGATGTTTTCATCCTTTCCAATAAATTGCGGCTAAACAATTGGAGATCTTCGGTTGATTCGCCGTCAAAGATAAGCCTTGTAGCAAAATGTTCGAGATGGGGGAGAATAGAATATTCAGTTGTTGGATCTTGTCCCCATAATAAATATATAGGAAGATCGGGAACAAAGAGGGGTAATAGGAGGAAATAGACTTGCTGAATGCTCTCGCCTTCGGCGTTAATCCAAATTTGATCGCAGATAAACCCGGTGCCATCATCATTTTTTTCTGTCGATGTTTTTATGCTAAATCCATTTCCGTTTTCCGCAGCTTGCGCTGTAATGAAAATAATTCGACAAGGAAATTGCGTTCTGATCAATTTGATCATTTCATTAAAATAGTTGGTTCGCCTGGGCTCATGTGTATAGACGATTAAATTAAAAAGGCAAGCCCTTGCTCCTTGGCATGAGGGGTTATCTTTCAACATGCTTTGAAGCTTGGAGGATATGTCTTTTTCTTTGGTTTCCATAACATTCATAGAAGAATCTCTTTCAAAATTCATCTTATCCTTAAACGAAATTATTTTCACCATAGATTAAGAAATTTGATATTAAACCTACATTTCGTGCCCGTGTGCGCTTCCTATTACCCATAACAATAAACTTCTTTGTGCCTCTGCCCGATTAAGTGATTTTGGTAAGAATCGGTGTCTAATCGGGAAGGGGCGGGCACAGGCACAGTCACGGGATTTTAGTTTCGAAAGAAGTTTATTATTGTTGGAGGGGCTGGACCTTTTTAAATGAGACGCCAATGATGGCCATTGCGATGTAGCATTTCCTCCGCTTCATGAGGCCCCCAAGTGCCAGAGGCATAATTGGGGAAATTATAGGGAGGGGAAGATTTCCAATGATTTAATATGGGTGTGAGTAATTTCCAAGAGATCATGACTTCATCATCTCTGGCAAAAAGTGTATTATCGCCTGCCATGCAATCGCAAATGAGACGTTCATAGGCTTCGGGAGGCATTGATCCAAAGTAAGAGCCATATCTAAAGTCCATTTTAACAGGTTGGATCACATGATTTAAAGCGGGAACTTTACAGTTGATTTTAAGTGAAATTCCTTCATCTGGTTGGATGCGAATCACTAAAATATTCGATTCAATTGTGGCGGTCGATGCTTTAAAAAGATAGCCGGGTGCCTTTTTAAAAGTGATAGCGATTTCGGTGACTCGTTTTGGCATTCTTTTTCCGGCCCGCAAATAAAAGGGGACTCCTGCCCAACGCCAATTGTCAATATATAATTGCAAAGCGAGATAGGTTTCGACAAGTGAGTTTGGATCGACATTTTCCTCTTCTCGATAACCTTTAGAGTACTCTCCGTTAACATAACCGGGCCCGTATTGGCCTCTCACTGCAAAATCATCGATTTTATTTCTTGGAAGATGCCTTATAGACTCTAACACTTTTACTTTTTCATCATGGATGGCGGCAGCTTGTAGATTTGTCGGAGGTTCCATTGCAACTAAAGAGAGCAATTGCATCATATGGTTTTGCACAATATCGCGCAGCATTCCCGCTTCTTCCCAAAATCGACCTCTTGACCCAATTCCTATCTCTTCTGCGACTGTAATTTGAACATTATCGATATAGTGGCTATTCCATACGGATTCAAAAATGGAATTTCCAAAACGAAACACAAAGAGGTTTTGGACGGTTTCTTTACCTAAATAATGATCGATGCGATAGATTTGTGATTCATCGAGATAGGATGATAGGTCTTTTTGGAGCTTAATCGCAGAATCAGTATCTTCCCCAAAGGGCTTTTCAATAATGACTCGGCTCCATTTATTCAATGTCTCAGTTGAATAAATAAGATGATGCTTGCCAAGCATTTCAACCACAGTCGTAAAAAAGCTTGGTTGTATCGAAAGATAATAGACTCTATTTCCCTTAGTTCCTAATTGATTATCGAGTTTTTCTAAGAATTGGTTTAATTTTTCATAGCCTTCATCTTCATGAAATTCAGATTGGAGGTAATAGAGCTGTTTGCTAAAAGTTTCCCATAAGCCTTGGTCTGCCGGTTTTGAGCGGGAAAAGTTATTGACGGCCTCGAGCATTTCTTGACGAAATTGATCATGAGTTTTTGGACGACGGGCAAACCCAACACAGGCAAAATGGCCCGGCAATTGTCCATCTTTAGCCAAATTATAAAGGGCGGGAATTAATTTTCGGGCGGTTAAATCGCCAGTAGCTCCAAAAATAACCAAAATGCAAGACTCAGCATTTTTTAATGAGCGATTCGACTCGACGAGGGGATTATTAAAAGAAATATCGTTCATAATTCATTTAATTAAATTAAATTTACTTTAGCCTAAGTCAAAAGGAAAATCTAGATATTTTTTAAATTCTCCTTGTATGTTTGCATGTAAGTATGTTATTTGATATAATGAGAGTCGAGACGTAGGAGGTGTTTATGAAACAACATATGGTTAGGTTAAGTTTTGATATTCCTGAAGAGGAACATGTCCAATTAAAAATGGCGTGTGTTGAGGCGAAAGTTGCCATTAAGGACTTCGTTCACGAAATGATCCTTAAGGGAATCCAAGACTTCAAAAAAGATGCCTTTAAAAAAAGACTAAAGGAATCGATTCGTCAATCAAAAGAAGGAAAAGGGCGTGTTATCAGTTCAAAAGAATTGGATGAGATGATTCAAGATGACGACTAGTGGATTTACTCTCAAATACACTGAGAATGCTGAAGACGATTTAAAAAACTTAATCGCTGATAAAGGAAAAAAGACAGTCCTAAAAGCGGTTGTGAAAAGCTTACAGTTGATGGAAAACAATCTTAAGCATCCTTCACTGAACACACATAAGTACGATGAGATGGAAGGGCCTAATGGTGAAGAGGTTTTCGAATCCTATGCCCAAAACAACACCCCAGGCGCTTACCGTATTTTTTGGCATTATGGCCCAGAAAAAAAGATGATAACGATATTAGAAATCTGTCCTCACCCTTAATCACTCACTCGGCTCGGCCTTTGAAAGGCAGGTCGAGACCACCTGGTTACGCATAAAAATTGCTATCATCACAATTAAAAAAAGACGTAAATAATTGATTTTTAATTGAGTAAGGAACTATTCAAGTTATTTCTGAACAGTTCCTAAGATGAGCTTTATAATCTAAATAGCTTTGAAGGATAATGGCCGCACTCACAATGTCGACAACTTTTGTTCGTTGTTTTCGGGTCATATCGCTTTCGCGAAGAGACCTCTCTGCCTGGACTGTAGAAAGGCGCTCATCCCAGATTTTAATTGGGAGTGTGGTGGCTTGTGAAAGAATTTGAATGAAATGATTGACTTCGTCCGCTAAAAGCCCTTTTTTTCCACTCATCATGAGAGGCATCCCGACAATCATCTCTTCAATGTCGCAAACGAGATTGGTTTGAATCTCATCTATGGCAGCGAGAATTTTTTGGACTGTTTTTTCGCCCTTTTTCTCTGCTTGGACGGTTTTATAGGGAGAGGCGATGATTTGCCTTTCATCCGAAATGGCCAGCCCAATGCGTTTTAGACCAAAATCTATACCGAGAACTCTTTTGGGTTTAAGTTTTGCTTGCATGCGTCTTTTGATGATAGTCTATCATGGCCTGTACAAAGTCTCGAAAAAGTGGGTGAGGGTCAGTTGGCTTTGATTTAAATTCCGGATGAAATTGAACGCCGACCATCCAAGGATGATTTTCTATTTCTGAAATTTCACAAAGATTTTCCCCTTTGAGAATCCCGGTAATTTGAAATCCCTTAGCTTCCATTTTTTCTTTATAGGTGTTATTCAATTCATAACGATGGCGGTGTCTTTCGCTGATTTGGTTTTTTTTATAGGCTTTATGAGCAAGTGAACCTTCTTTTAAATCGCAAAGGTAGGCTCCAAGGCGCATTGTGCCCCCTAAGTCCTTGACACCTCTTTGTTCGCTGAGCAATGATATCACCGGATGTTTTGTGTCGGTATCAAATTCGGTGGAATTGGCATCCTTTAAACCCACAGCATTTCTAGCAAATTCTACGGCCATGACTTGCATCCCTAAGCAGATTCCAAAATAGGGGATTTTCGATTCGCGGCAATGGCGGGCTGCTTGAATTTTTCCTTCCCATCCTCTTTCACCAAAACCACCCGGAACTAAATAGCCATCACATCCATGAATGGCATTGGCTAATTCTTTTGCATCTGTTGGTAATTTATCGGCTTCAAAGCGCTTAATGTTAAGTTTATATCCGGCTGCAATTGCACCATGAATGAGTGATTCAAAGACAGATTTATATGCATCTTGATGTTGAACATATTTTCCAACGATTCCTACGGTAATAGTCCCTTTGGGGTTGCAGACTGTTTCTACAATTTTTTCCCAATCGGAGAGATTAATTTGGGGATTGGGCAATTGTAATAATTCACAGATTAATCCATCGATTCCTTGTTGGTGTAAATGGATAGGCACTTCGTAAATCGTGTGTTTAACATCTACTTCTTCAATCACTGCATTTCGTTTGATATTGCAAAATAGACTGATTTTATCTTTTACTTCCTCTGACAGAGAGTTTTCACAGCGGCAGACAATGATATCGGGGAAAATGCCAATTTCTCTTAATAGTTGAGCAGAATGTTGAGAGGGCTTGGTTTTGACTTCTCCGGCTGCGCGAAGATAGGGAACGTAGGTTAAGTGGATGTTGAGGCAGTCTTGACGGTATTCATAGGAAAATTGCCGAATTGCTTCTAAGAAGGGGAGTGATTCGATATCTCCCACTGTTCCCCCAACTTCCACTAAAACGACATTAATTCCATCTTCTTGATTTGCACAGTCAAAAATTCTTTTTTTTATTTCGTCGGTAATATGGGGAATGACTTGGACTGTTTTCCCTAAATAATCTCCATGCCGCTCTCTTTTAATGACTGTGTTATAAATTTGTCCCGATGTTGCATTGGATGCGCGCGATAAATAAGAATCGGTGTAGCGGTAATAATGCCCTAAATCTAAATCAGTTTCTGCACCATCATCTGTGACATAAACCTCGCCATGCTGAAAAGGGCTCATCGTTCCTGGGTCGACATTCAAATAGGGATCAAATTTTAACATTGCGATCTTTAAACCTTTTTTTTCAAGAAGGAGTCCGATTGCAGCTGATGTTAATCCTTTACCTAAGGAGGAGCACACCCCTCCTGTTACGAAAATATATTTTGTTTGCATAACCATTTCTCTAATTTTTGAATGTCTTCCGGAATATCAATTCCAATGCTTTCATGGTTTGTCATAGCGACTTTTATTCGATAACCATGCTCTAAAATTTTTAATTGCTCTAAATCCTCCTCCAATTGGAGAGGGGTTGAGGGCAGCTTTTGGTAGTGAAGCAAAAATTCGGGTCGATACACATAAAGCCCGATGTGCCTGTAATAATTTGCTAATGGGTTAAATCCATGCTTCTTATTAGAAGGGATTAAATTTCTACTAAAGTAAAGAGCATTATTGTTTGTATCTTTGATACATTTAACGATAGATGAGCTCAATGCTTCTTCTTTATTATTAAGAGGTGTAATCAATGTCGCCATACTAGCGATTGGATCATCCATTAATAATTTAACAGCTTGGTCAATAGCTTGTACGTCAACACACGGCTCATCCCCTTGAATATTAACGACTGCTTGCACTTGTTGCCATTGTGGGTCTTTATGGAGAACCTCTGCTAGTCGATCAGTCCCTGTTGGGCAATCCAAAGAGGTCATAATCGGGTGTCCCCCAAACTCTTTGACATGCTTAAAAATCCGCTCGTCGTCGGTTGCTATCAATAATTTATCTAAAACCTTGGATTGACAAGCATTTTCAAAGGTTCTCTGAATCAGTGTTTTGCCAAAAATTGGAAGGAGGAGTTTACCTGGAAGTCGAGTACTTTCATAGCGGGCTGGGATAATTCCAAGTATTTTTATTGACATTTCTTGGAGACTTTATTTTTTTACATTGTGTAGAGTATAGTGGAATTGAGAATAAAGCTCAAGGATCGAAAATGACAAGTTTTTTCAAGTGTTTATTTAATTTTTTTTATGATGTTTTTCTTTTTTTCATCGCTATTCTTGCCCTCCCGAAGCTTTTTTATGCGATCATCATTAAAAAAAAATACAGACATAGCCTGTTTTCTCGATTTGGGTTTCATTTCCCAATTGAGCATTTAAAACACTCCATTTGGATACATGCTGTTTCTGTCGGTGAGACAAAAGCGATTGTGTCCCTTGCTAGGGAATTAAAGCACCGCTATCCGGAAATCCCCCTCATTATTTCATCAGTATCAGAAACCGGGCATGCGGAAGCGAAAAGAAGTCTTCCCTTCGCTGATTATCATATTTACCTTCCATTTGATTTTTACTTGATTGTGAGGCGCATCTTAAAAAAAGCAAATCCTTCATTGGTCATTCTTAGTGAATCTGACTTTTGGTTTAATTTTCTATCCTTAGTCAAACAAAAAGGCGGGGTTTTAGCATTAGTCAATGGAAAAATATCCGAATCTTCTTCACGAAAATTTAAACAATTTTCTTTCTTTTCAAAATACTTATTTGAGCTCTTCGATCTCTTTTGTTTACAAAATGACGTTTATAAATCCAGATTTCTAGAAGCTGGGGTAGACAGAGAAAAAATAGTTGTGACAGGTAACTTAAAATTAGATGATGAATATCCACAATTGTCCGCCGAAGAAGCGATTGAGTGGCGGCATAAACTAGGGATACAGACAGAACAACTAGTAGTAACAATAGGATCGACACATCATCCGGAAGAGCAGCTTATTCTTCAAGTGTTAAAGGAAATCTGGAAAGAAAGGGGTGATTTGAAAGTGATTTTGGTGCCGAGGCATCCCGATCGTTTCAAAGAAGTGAGTAGCCTTTTAGAAAAAGAGCGAATTAAATGGATCAAATTTTCCGACATCAATCTCCGTACAGGGGAGGAACAAGTGATTCTCATGGATGCGATGGGTTTATTGCGTATGTGTTATCAATTATCCGATTTGGCTATTGTTGGGGGAAGTTTTACCAATAAAGTAGGCGGGCATAATATTTTAGAACCGTGTTGGTATGGTAAACCGGTCATCTTTGGTCCACATATGGAAACGCAATTTGAATTAGTGAGCTTAGTCAAAAAATATGGGGCAGGCTTACAAGTCAATGAAAACGAATTGATCAACGTGTTAAAAGATTGTATCAATCATAAAGAATATCGAGCAAAGCTTGGAACAAATGGGACAACATTGATACAAGATTTAAAGGGTTCTACTCAAAGGACCCTTAATGCAATGGAACCCTTTTTTTTGGCCCCCCCATTCGAATGAGAGAGTCCCAGTATAGGCGCATTTTTGAGCTTAAGAAGGGTCTGATGCTCATAAAATCCGGTCCGGCGCTTGGGTATTCAGTATCAATAAATGCAAATTTGCCATCTTTAGTAAGAGCTATATTATCAGGTCGATAGCTCGACCCTTTTGCTCTCACAATAATTTTAAATAATTCATTGAGATGATTTGGAGTTATTTTATGTGCCCATGCACTTAAATTCTTTTTTTGGGAAACTAAATGCATATCCGTGACTAAAAGAGCCGCAACATGACGTTGATTTTTTTGACCTGCGAACTTGTTTGGATTTGGCAAGCAATAGATCCATTTTTCGGCGACTTCAAAATAATGAATGTTTTGGTTTTGGATAATTTTTTTGATTTTATGAGCCCCCTTACATCGATGGACTAACCACTCCCAACTTTCTCGATCAAATTTTTTTCTTTTTTCACTATCTAAGAAGCATTTGATTAAATAACCCCTTAATTTTGGATGTTTGGCGACTAAGATAAAAGAGCGAGAGCCGGAAGCAATGGTTTGGAAACCCCCTCTATTAAAAGTATGCTTATTTTGGGTGATTCTATTTTTGAAGATGGAATCTAGGACCTGCCTTTTGGGATGATCCAAGGAGAGTAAAAAGGGATGGATAGCCTGGCTGATGTGCTCGGTTATTAAGGGATTGTTTTGAATATTTGGATCGATAGGATGATCATCAAGTATTTTTTCATCAGTCAATTCATCTTCTAGTTCTTTTTTTAATAGCCATCTTAAAATTTTATTCGCTTCAAGCAGTTTGCTTCTCGCTAACTTATGATGTTTTTGCTTTACTTGTTCCTTAGCTTCTCTATACAAGCTTTTGGCTTGTTGAAAATTTTTATAGACCTCTTGCTCAGGGTCATCTTGTAAATGCCGATCAATTCTGGCCCATAATACAGCAGCATTTTTGTTTGTAAATTGAAGAATTTCTAAACGATCTTCTGGATGATGAGGACGGATTTTTTTTTCATAATTGCTAACAAAAAAACTTAAAGAAGCAAGCGTGTTAACATACCGATTCTTCGAAACCAAATGATGCGGTCTTTCTATATTTGAAAACAATAAAGAAAAAAACGACAAAAAAAAGAAAATTGCGTATTTCATATCGATAGATCTTCCGGTGAAAGTTATACCGAAACAACTTCCTTGGTTTTTGCGAACTCAAAAGCCAAATTTTGAAGTTGATTCGTTATAAATATAAAAAAATTTTCTTTTGTCATCAAGAGTAGCTTTTTTGGAAGAATGGAGTTGTGAAAAGTCGAGTTAGATTTTTTTATTGTCCTCTGTTTGAATATCGATATTGACTTCCTCTTGATTTGATTGAGGATGGATGGAAGTGAATTCATCAAAAAATTTATTCAATTCTTCAAGTTTTGTCCTCAAATTTTTATAATTAGTATAACTCTTCTGTGGATTGCGTTTTGCTTCATTTTTTTTGTTTTGCAGTTCCTTCTCGGCTAATTCTAATTGTATTCTAAAAGCGATGATATAATCTAGGCGATTCGAAAAATGTGGGTCAAAATTTTCATGAGGTAAATACAATTTTATTTCTTCGTGAAGATCATCACATAGATCCAATTTATTATCATCTATTGCTTTAAGAAATGGAAAATATCTTTTATAAAATTCAGTGTAAAAGAGCTCATGGTCAAAAGCAGAGGATTCGAGGGGTTTTTGAATGTTCGTAATCGGTGCTAAAAAAGAGGCTGATTGATCAACAGAAAACTGAGGTGAAATCAAAGAACTGCTTTGACAACATATAGAGTTTGGGTTAACTGGAATAACAGGTTGATTCTGAGCATCAATTGGATAAAGGGCGGTATTTTGAATTTTATTCACATTGATATCTTGGCCAAGATATCGACTTAGCAATCTCTTTGTTCTTTTTCTAGGTTTTATCTCATACAAATATTCAATTAAGCCTACCCGTCTTTTTGTTTCCTTGGTAGAATGGCCGCCGGTAATGTAGCGTATATGATCTTCACTTCCTTCTAAAAGGGTGGCGATGATGAGAAGTAAACCTTTCTTACGGTTTCCGGAAATATACTTCTTGCAGAGCATCAAGGCTCTTTCAAATCGGCATAAATAAATCAGTTCGACATTATTGCCAAGATGATCTCTCAAAAAAAAATCATATTCATCTGATAGTCTTTCTTTAAATGATTCAGGATCCCAAAAAATGGGGCTTTGATTATTTAAAATCACATATCTTAAAATGCTTGCACAAAAACACCCTTCAATTTCTTTTTTCTTTTCGAAATCGAGTTTGGATATACTTGAAGAGATTCCAGATAAGTAGGTACTTTCTGCACTTTGTGAAAATATTTTTTCTAGGATTAAATCAAATTGATTGGGGTTAGCTTCTAAATCGACAATCATGATTGCAAGTTGTTCTAAGACAATATTTTTGATCTCTTCAGATGACGATATTCGATAAGATAATCGTTTGAACCAATTATTTTTGTCTCTTAAATATTCAATCCCGTCCGTAGTTTCAAAAGTGCATTGCCGTAAAAAAGATTGTTTATTTATTCCTCCAATTCTCCTAGAAGGTGGAGTGCTATGGTTAGAGCTGGTTTCAATTTTGTCATTTAAAATTTGGGATGAAAAGTTACTGTTTATGGCATTAAGATGATTTTCACCGATTTTAGTAATTAGATCCTCCTTCCCAATGTTTTTATCATGATGAATAGGATTTGAATCTTTGACTATTTGATCGATGTTACTGATCAAATGACTCGTAGGGTTGACCATAGCTTCTCTTCTCCTCCTCTTCTTTTCTCATAATTTATTTAGAGAATAAATTTATTATTAAATAACATCAATAATATATCGATTCTTAATATAAAATTAATTTAACATAAATAATTTATTCATATTTCTTTGATTTATTTATCATTAAAGTTTTAAAACAAAACAGTTTTATTCTAGAAAGACTTTGTTGTACAATTTACCACTGAGCCAATACTCTCACTTATGCAACAACGCATTTTGAAACATCTTCAAGAAACGGGTTTAGCAATAAAATATGCTTCTATGACAGATGGGACTCGAGAAAAAAGAAAGTATTCGATTATAGTGGACCTCTTGCATAACTAGCTTTGCTTGAGAAAATGATGGATTTTTGTCCGAGTTCGAGTGAGATAAAAATGCGTTTAAGGCAGGTATGAATTTTTTTTCTTTAGTCGGAAGTATCATAGAAAAGCTCTTTATGGCAGCCGGAGCCTTTATTGGGAGCCAGATTCCTCAATTCATTCAACAATATACCCAACATTTAGCCGGTCGAATAGCCGCATTGCAGAATTTAGTCCTTCAATTGGAGAAAATGGCTAATATGAGCCAAAAAACCCTCTATGAGTATATCCAAAAGTTTAAAGATAGCATCGACCCTGATTTTGCTCAGCAGGGTCTATTTATGGAAGGGATCGTTTCAAAAAATAACTATTTGCAAGATGTGCTCGTTCAATTGAATCAGAGCCCTTTTTGGATTAAACCTTTTAATTTTTTAAAAAATTTCGAATCCGAAATAGGTGAGAAAACGTATCAAATGTTTGAACCCGGATTAACACTAAATATTGAGGGGATATGTTATGGCGTGATCGGTCTTATTCTCGGCTGGCTTTTGTATCAAATGTTGCGCTACACTCTTTCAAAACTATTTATAAAAATAAAAAAGATATTTTATTTCTCCTAGTAGCCGATCGCTCCCTTAAAAATTGATTCGAAACCTTTTGTGAAAGATTTTTTTGTTATCAAATGTGAATCCAAATGTATCAATATCTTCGCGATATAAATCAGCGATGATTTTGCGAGTTTTAGGTGTATAGTAACAACTATAGTGCTTATGTTCTGTATGGTTTTTGTGTCCCAAAACCCCCTTTTTAATTCCAAGTTTATTGCAGACATATTGTAAGTCTTCATCCATATTGTCGACTTTGCCGATAAAATCACATTGATCCACCGGAAATGCTTGCGTTTGTAAACGAATATGGGGATTGCCATTTCTGACATTAATATGGTTTAAATAATTAATAAAGTACTCGAAACTCCTCCCATGACATTGTTTAAATTCATTGGATTTTCGAGTCATAATTTTGTGAAAATAAAAAGAAACTGCTCTATCCCATGGATTTCTTACAAAAGCAAATTTAAAATAACCTTGATATTGTTTTGGAACAATTGGGTTTTTGATGGCAATATAATCCGGCGCTTCTCTTTGAATCATTGTTTTTATGGTTCCCGATGCATTTTTATACAATCGAAACCATAGAAATTTTTTTTTGGGACTGATTTTCATATTATAAACATGAGGATGAAAGTGTCCTTTTTTCACTCTCAAGGTATCTTCGATCTTAAAATCAGCGAAGCAATCTGTGAAGCTTAGGAAACAATTTAATAGCAAGGGGATCATTGCTATTTTTAAGATTCTTTTGACGGGTGATGTCATGTTCATGATTCCTTTTAAAGGAAAAATAGGCTAACCCTAATTTCTAGGGCAAGCCTTTTTTAGGAAATCGATTAATTTTTTGGTATTAGATCTCTTCTATCCATTCTTGGGTACTGAGGTTTTGTCTCTCCATCAGGGATTCTACCACCCTTTAGAGTCAATTTTTCCCAATATCCTCTTAATTTCTTTGGAAAGTGAGAGGTTAATTTTTTATAAGGAACCGGCCAACGATGCCAATATTCTGTATCGATAATCGCAATCTTTCCATCCTTGCAAAAGGGCATATTGAAAACATAAACAGAATCATATAATCCGCAAATTTGGAGAATTTTATAGAGGCCTCTCATCAAATCAGGAGTCAGATCATGTTTGTATTTTCTGTCATTATCACTATGTTCAAGGATTTGCATGTTTTGACAGACCAAAACAAAATTTTTACGTAAATATTTTGGACTATTGGGAGGGGATGGATGCTTAGGTAAAGGATAAATCCATTTGCGGGGGACTTTAAAATTTTTACCTAGATTATTTTCTTGAATACATGTTCTGATGATTTCAGCGCCTTCGATTCTGTGGATCCATCTTTTCCAATCATAGAGAATTCCAATTTCATTATCACAATAGGCTTTGATAAAGAAATTAGGAATTTCAAAGTGACCAGATGCAGCCACTCTACTCCAACGACCGGGTTTCCAACGTCTGAAACCTGCTTTTTTAAAATGAAGTGGAGTTTGAGTGACTCTTGAGCGACAAAAAATTCGATTTAATTTTGGCCAGGCTGGATGCCCTTCAGGTAAAAGAAAAGGCGTCACTTCATCCCATACTTCTTGCGGAACATCCGGAAATTCATAATTTAGCTTTTGATCTTTAAGAGAGGTGACAGATCTTAAAAGAGACTGCATCTTAATTGTCGGAAATTTAAACGATTTGGAAATCTTTGGTAATGAATTCACCGTCCATGGATAGGCGGCAGGAAAAATCGTTCTTTTTGCTGTAAAATGACCCTCTTCTTTTATTTTTTGCAGAACGTTGCGAGGTTGAATAAATTCATGATCATAAACCGTGATGATTTTCGAAGGGACGGAAAGTTGTCCTTTTTCTCTTGCAATAATACGGTAATAGGCTAGATTCCCATTCACTTGGATTCTTGGTTCATGTGTGAGAGCAATTAAGTTGTCTACCTCTTCTTCCTCAATGACTTTACCATTCTCTATAGCATTGACTTGCTTATTAAAATAGATGGAAGGGACAAAGTCGAGTGAATTAGAGCCAAAGATTAAATATTCAATAGAACCATCCGTTTTTTCTGCATATCTTTCCCAATTGAGTTCAAATGAATGGTGTTCGTTTTCTTCAAAATTGGCCTCTTCAACTGCTGCAGGCTTTAATACAACAAATGCATAAGAGGACGACCAATCAGTCCATTGACCATTTTTATACCCTTTCACTCTAAAATAATAAGGGGAGTCCGGATTTAAAAATGTTTCATTAATTGAAGATAGAGAAACATTTGAAGCTGCAATTTGGATTTGATCCAAATTGGTTGGAACAATTTTAAATTGGGAATCCATTGCTATTTGCCATTGGATCTTCTCTGCTCCCTCGCAATTCAATTGGAAATTAGGCGTGCAATGATTAAATGACTTTGTTTTATTTAATATTTGAGGAACATTATGGGCATCATTTTCTATTGTCTCGAAGGAAAATTCAATTGTTGTTTTATTTGTTTGATTTCCGAGAGAAATAGTATTTTTGCCAGCTTTAACACAAGGCAATAGAGCAACTGTGGAGATTCCTCTAAAAGTTAAATACCCTTTACCGGTCTTTAAACCTTTAACTGTAATCGAATCTAGAGGTTGATTTAGAGCGTATGTTTCTCCTTTTTCTATCCTCTTATCAATTTCGCTAATTTCAATAGGGGAGGAGCTATTGTTAACGATTTGAGAAATCGGGAATATAAAGCTTATTTTTAAATCAGAGGTGGTAAACCTGTGCGTTAAGTCAAGGGTTTGTTCGATCTGACATAAATTTTTAGAGAGATGATGATCAGAGGAATGTGTAACCGTGAATGAATCACGTGGATAAAGATGAACATTTAATGGATGTTTTAATTGTTCACTTGCTGAATTGATTTCCGGTAAAGTAGAGATTTGATCAATAATGTCAAAAGCTGCAAGTTCTGTCCATGAATTTCTAAAATCGAGTTGACTCTCATCTCTTTTATGTTTGGTTCGCAAGGCGATAAATGGATCATCCATGACTTCTTCTGAAGATACAACTGTTTCATTATCAAGACCTAAATAGATCTGATTATTTGACAGATCTAAAAAACTCCAGTTATCTTCTAGACCGAAATCATACACTTCTTTCCCTTGAATATTTGCCAATCGAGTTTCTATTCCAAGCAAATGACAAAGTTTAATGAATTGACTTTTGAACGTTTTTGGCGAACATTTTCCTTTGAAATTTAATAAATCTAAAGGATGACAGGGTTCATCGATGACGGATTCATCACATACAATCGCTTTTTTCCAAAGATCATAGAGTGAAAGTACGGGATAAGGCTCTTTTGCTAATATTTTAGCCAGACTTTCTAATGAAAGAGTTGGCATAAAAAAAGTGATGGGACAATGAGATAGTTCTTTATCTCCTTTATTTTCAATGACAAAGCGTTTAATCGAAGTGTTTTTAATTTTATGGCGGTCGATGATAAAAGTATTTTTATTTTTTTGATCTAAAATACAATGGATCGATGCTGCGTCTAAAACAGAGCAACTTAAGGCTGCTAAAGAAAAAAAGAGAAATGGTTTTTTGATGCGATTCACGATTTTTGTCCCTTCATGTTAAACAAAGATTAAAGAGTTTTGAGTTTCGCGGAAAAAAAGAAAAAAGGTCAAGATAAAAAAGTGAATAGTGGCAAAAGGGATGATAGAGATAGGTGGTCATGCAACGAAAGCCCCACTTTTTGATGGTCCGCTTCCTTGCCAAAATTCCAGCTTTCAGCTAGAACGAGTATTAGGTTAAATAGACCTCTTGCATCATTCGCTTTGTTTGATAAAATGAGAGATTTTTGAATGGATTTATTGCCAAATTTTGAGAGCATATTGACTTAAATATGGTCGAAAAATTTGGCAATAAAGACGTCAAAAAGATCCATTTTAGCAAATAAATGGAATTATGCAAGAGGTCTAATATGAAATGAAGAGTAGATGGAAAAATGAAACCCTTTTTTTTGGTTTTTTTATTTATGGTGGTTGGTTTAGGGATTCTTTTTGCATGGAATAGCCATTCCAGATCCGCTAATCAAAACTTTAATACACAAGCCTTTAAACATGAATTTGTCATTGTTCAAGCTCATCACTTGCTCGGGTTTAATCTAGTCGATCCGGAACAAGCCCCTCATAACATAAAAGATAGCGTCATGCGCGGCTTCAATTTGATGATGAATACCGCTCATTATGCTCCAGAGTATGCTCACAATGAGCTTTCTTGTGCCAATTGTCATTTTTTAGGGGGGGATACACTTGGAGGAAAAAATGGAGGAATTTCATTGGTTGGAGTGACGACTGAATATCCTCAATATTCAAATCGAGCGGGTAGAGTCATTAGTTTACAAGAAAGACTTAATAATTGTTTTCAAAGAAGCATGAATGGAAAAGCCCCTCCTCCCAATTCAAGAATCATGAAAGATATTATCAACTATTTAACATGGATCTCAAAAGAGGTTGAATCAGTAAAGAATATCCCTTGGCTTGGGTTGCCTCAAATTAAAAACAATCATCAACCCAATGCAATAGAGGGTAAAGTTCTCTACGAAAAAAATTGCGCTTCTTGTCATCGCTCTGATGGTGAAGGAGGAGGAGCTTTGGATGACGTAGAAGGAAAAACCATTCCACCTTTATGGGGGTCCAATTCGTTTAATGATGGAGCAGGAATGAATAGTCTAGGAATGCTAGCCCCATTTATTTATTTAAATATGCCCTATCAACAAGCTAGATTGACAGAGGAAGAGGCCTTAGACGTTGCTGCCTATGTCATCGAACAAAAAAGGCCTCATTTTGGCAAGTAGTGAAACAATGATTTTGCTCAGGATTGAAAGACAAGAAAGTAGGATTTTATTGTGTTTCGAAACTGGTATTGAAAGATTACTTTCATGATTTCATCGTTATCTTTTGAACTTTTTCATGTATAAATTTATTATAATTTAATATTCGATTTAATTTGTTTTAATAAATAAAGATTACGATTATTTAATAATTAAAAATTTGCGAAATATTAAAAAGAGGTGAATTATGACATCAATTGCTAGAAATTTTATAACAAATGTTGGAACAACATTACAAGATCTTGGTGCAAACGCTTATCTAGGGATCAAGACAGGGATCAAGACAGGGGTCAATAAAATGACCGAAGCATTTAAGGCCTCAGTTAGCGATAATCCAATGCTGCAGTCTGGAGGACGTATTCTTAAAAAAATGACTAAAGGGGTTGTTGGTTTTGGAATGAAGGCAGCTGTCAAAACGTCTGTCCGCGCGTTTCAAGCTGATGACAAAATTGCCCAATATATGACGACATTGAATCGTTTGACCGGCTCCGATGAATTAGCTAAAGCCTTGCATCAAGCGGTTCCTGGCCTGGTCGCAAAGGTTGGTCCTCAATTGGGAAGTAAAGAATTCGAAGATTTGATAAACGACCAATCATGCATTAAGATGGCCGAATGTAAATTATTAGAAGCCCTTGTGAATCTGATGGAAAAAGCACAAAATTTAAAAGAAATCCCGGACAAAACGTTAGTTCCTTTCCTATTGACTCAACTTTTAGCAGTTGCGGCAAAGCATCTCAATCATCCGTCGATAGATGAAGATGAGCTCATTAAAGATTTAGAGCTTGTCAGTAAAATGATGGCCGAGAAAGTACAATTAATTTTAAAAAAGGGAATTGGTGATGTTTTAATTGGCAATGAAATCGATAAAGATAATGCCATGCTTAAACATGCTCAAGCTCTTGTTAAAGATACCTTGAAAGTATATGGCATTAACATGGATGAAGAGCAAAAAATGACAGTGGCCAATTTTGTCACAAATATTGCAAAAAGTTTTTTAAATGACGGCTTGTCGAAACTTGCGTATACATTCAACGAAGGTCTGTTTAGTTTAAAGGATAAACTTCTTGCTGAATCAGATAAAAAAATGGACGGCA
Organism: Parachlamydiaceae bacterium; assembly: GCA_025451995.1. GTDB lineage: Bacteria > Chlamydiota > Chlamydiia > Chlamydiales > Parachlamydiaceae > JANWJE01. The sequence goes on from JANWJE010000063.1 coordinate 27,552, forward strand.
TCTTTGCAGATTTTTGTAAAAATAGTGCCAAAGATGCATCCGAGGCTTTATGCGATAATGTCATAAAACATTCTTCCCCTACTGTAAATGTTCAAAAAAATATTTTTGAGGGGATCTTTGAAAACCTCTTTCAAGCCATTTTGATAGGAATCGGAAAATTATTTGGAATCATCGATAATAATGGAAAAGTTGCGCCTTTTGTTGAATTAGCAACAAAGTCTTTTGCTCACTTGCATGCTGCTAGTAAAGAAGCTCAAGAAACTGGAAATAAAGAAAAATTCGATGGAATAATGGAAGAGACCTTCCAAAATCTTTTGGAAGCCATCTTGACCAATGATTCAATTTCTAATCGCATCACACAAGTGATTGAAAATTTAACGGGTATTAAAACTCCGCAATCTACCGGTATTAATCCACATTCTGTGAAACAGATTGCAGCAAAGATGAAAGAGAAAGTAGACTAAATTACGCGAGAGGTCTATTTTTTTCCAGCCTCTCCCCTTACGCACTTTAAGTGCGAAGGGGAGATCTTAAATGGAATCATTCCAGCGGTTTTTTGACTTCTTCACCTTCAATGGCAGCTATTCGCTCTTCAATGGGAGGATGTGTGGCAAAAAGGCGGGCAAAAAAAGAAGAATGTTCATTAAAATATAGATGAGAATAGGCTTTACCGGTCGGGGGCATATCAGAAATTTGAGCCGATTCTATCTTTTTTAAGGCGCCCACAAGCCCTTTTGGATTTCGTGTATATTGAACCGAGGAGGCGTCAGCTAAGTATTCCCTTTGCCTGCTCACCATTGCTTGAAGGATTGATCCAAAAAACCAAGTGATGCAACCGGCAATTAAAAGGATGATTGCAAATAGAGCGATTGGATTGCCTCCTTTTCGATCATCATTCCTTCTGGAAAAGGATTGGCTTTGCAAAAGCCTCAAACCGACGTAAGTCACAATAAAAAAGCCCATGACCATAGCAGCAACCCGCATACCGATCAGCATATCTCTATTATAAATGTGTCCAAATTCATGCGCTAAAACACCTTGCAATTCATCGCGATTTAACAGGTTTAGACATCCTCTAGTCACGGTAATCGCCGCATTTTGCGGATCTGTCCCAGCCGCAAATGCATTAATCTCATTAGCTTCTAGAATATAAATTGGAGGGACTGGTAAAGAAGTTGCAATGGCGATTTCCTCGACAATATTGATTAACTGTTTTTCTTTTGGATCTGAGGTATAAGGATCCACTTCTTCTGCTCCAACAGATTCAGCGACGTATCTTCCTCCCGAATGGATATATTGAATATAATGATACCCGGCCACAAGAAAGGTGACCCCCAAAAAGATTGCTCCAACTAAAGGAATATCCGGATCTCCATAGCTATCTCCAGCAAAGGTTCGCATCGCAAATTCTGCCAAAACAGCTGCGCAAAGAGTCAGGAAAATAAAAAAAAATAAATAGATCAGCGTTTTTCTTTTTGCTTTTCTTTGAGCTTCCCAAAAATTCATGACCATTGGATTTCTTCCATTATTAGACATCTATTTCTTAAAACGATACTTTTGGCGCTTTTTTCACTTGTTGATCTTCAATTTGGAAAAGTTCCACCGGATGGTGGCCAAACGTCGAGGCGATGAGCACTGCTGGAAAGGTTTGTTGGCTTGTATTGTAGATCATCACATTATCGTTATAGGATTGCCTAGCAAAAGCCACTTTATTTTCTGTTGAGCTGAGTTCTTCTTGAAGTTGCTGCATATTTTCGCTCGCTCTTAACTGAGGATAATTTTCTGCTAGGGCCATAATATTGGTTACGGCACCTTTGACTACTGCATCTGCAGCGGCCAAGTCTTTAAGAGAGCTTGCTGTCGGGCCTCCACTTTGCTCAACCTGACTTCTCGCTTGCTGCGCTTGGTTTCTAGCGCTAATCACCGCTTCAAGGGTCCCTTTTTCGTAAGTCATATAACCTTTTACCGCTTCAACTAGGTTAGGGATAAGATCATACCTTCTTTGCAATTGAACATCGATTTGACTCCAAGCATTGTTCACTTGATTACGCAATTGAACAAGGCGATTATAAACAGCAATAGCCCAAAGGACTAATAGGAATACAATAATAAGTATGGCAATCGTCAACATAGTTCCACCTAAAAAAAATTTTAAAACATCTCTTATCCATTTTATTATTTGCATTTTAAGATTAACTTCAAGCATTCTATTTGTTTTATTTATAAATTGGTATTCCTATGTGTTGTCCATTAGATCAGCAGGCTGGTAAAGTTTATATTGAATGTTTAGCAAATGAATTCGATGCAGGGGGGTCTCATTGGAAGAAGGGGATCTATGATAAAACTCCCGCAACTTTGGGTGAGAGGATCTCTCTTTATTTTCAACGTTTAGAACTCATAGAAAAAATATGTGAAGTCGTCGATGAAACATTTCATTGCTTTGATGATTTATTATTTTATCGCTTTACCAGCGATGCCCTCTATGATACACTTGCCAGTTTGCATCACAATGCACATGAGATTGAGCATCTTTTGCATTCCTTCTGCTTCTTGGGCGATCTAAATAGATTTTTTAATGGCACCTTTTTCAAAGATCAAGACGGGGCTAGGCTAAATACATTATGCTCAGCGGCCCGAGTGATTCATGCGACTTCGCACTTGCTTGCAAGTTTACAGTTATTAGAAAAGTTAAAAATCTATCAAAATCCCAATCTATCAAAAGTTGTAAAATATGCTTCATTAATCAATGCAATCGCTTATGCGATCTGGGGCACTTCTTTAATCTTGGAAAAATACAAGGGGAAAAAAAATGAACATTTTTACGAGGATATTTCTATTCACCTAGGAGGCTGCCTATTTGAAGCGACTAAATTTATTGGAAAAATGAATGGGTTGTCGCCACTCTTGGAAATGACTTTATTTAAGATCAGCTCATTAGCAGGACTCATCCATGCATGGTCTGTTGTACAAAAATTAATGCCGGAAAGAACAGATGTTGATGTTTTAATTCACATTAAGTTTGGATCCACTCCACCTAAATGCGTAAATCCAGATTGTTTTAAACCCGAATGTTTCTCTTTTTGTGGTTTCATTGTAAATTAATTAAGCTCTGCTTCTTTTATGCCGGTTAAATAAAGAAGCATGGATGCAGGGGATTGAATCTTTTGATCAAGCTTGTCTCTAAGCATTTGATAATAAAGCTTGTGGGATTTTTCTTTGATGCATTGTTTGTTCCCATCCATGATACATTTTAAATGGATTTGAACTTCTATGGTGATATCTCTATGGGTATATAAATCATCTTCCATAATCGGAAATAGCATTTTAGCGTGAATCCCTACATACCCATCGGGGTGATTCAGTTCCCAATGATTAATAAATTGCCATTCTCGACCATTGCGATTCGCATAGTCATTAAGGCTTTTAATAATTACGCAGATTTGTTCGGGACTTTCCGTTATAATCGTTCCTCTCAAGCAATCTCTGATATTTTTTACAGCATCTTCAAAGGCTAGACCTGCGTTCATGGATTTAAGAACATTGATTTGAATACTTTCTTTGTTTTTAATCATATGCTTATTTTCTATACCAAAATTGACTACCCCACCTGTTTTAAGCGAGATTTCCGATAACATGCGAATGAATTCAGGACTTGCTTTTTTTGCATCATCAATGAGTTCCTCGATTGTATTTGCGCTATTTTTTAACAACAATTGATGATGATTTTCAATTGGCCCGATACGTTTCGAAATCACTTTTTTATGACTAGACCATGCATCTTCTAACAAGGAGGGGAAAAAGGGCAGAATAGCATCCATTTCTCGATTATAGGCCCCTCCTCCAACTGTTTCTGCTGTCTGTAAAGCTTTTGCATCTAGTGAATGCGCAGCCCTCGGAAAGGATCCCCCAACAGAAGTTGAGGAAGTCAGAGTACAAGTAAACAAAAGTGCAAGAAGAATTGCAAAAAGAGCAGGATTTTTTTTATTTTTCATGAATTGATTTTAATAATTATTGATCTTCAATTTTATTTTAAAAATCTTTTTAATTTCAATAAAATCAGACTAATTTATGTAAAATTAATAATTCCTACACATGATTTTAATTTACACCGAAACAATTTCAAAATTTGGTTTTTGAGCGCGCGAAAGCTCCCGGGGTTGAGCGATCGTAAAAGGCTTTTTATTGACTTAATACTATGCCTTTTACGATCGCTCAA
>JANWJE010000064.1 GCA_025451995.1 Parachlamydiaceae bacterium
CATCTTCGGAGAGAAGCTTTCTACAGCTAAATAAATTTCTCGGAAGGGGGAAAACAACCCCTTCCTGCGAAATTTATTACGCTGTAGTTTGCTTCTCTCTCGAATATTCGTTCAAAAATTGTACAAAATCGAGACTGTGAGTTTCCGTATCAAAATTTGTTGAGGTTGGACTTTTTTTAATATTCTTTATTTTTCTTTAATCCTTAAAGAGTTATCATCTCTAATAAAAAAGTTAAACTATGATTAATCCTATAAGAACACAAAGAATTTCTATTTTAGATCTTCCTCCGGATGTAGTATCCGTCTTTTGTAGCTATCTTACTTGCTCAGCAATCAGTCATTTTTTTTCTATGACTACTATTTTAACACACCATTCATTGCCACAATATGAAATGACTTGGATTAAACAAAATTCTTTAAATCTAAAATTATTAAATATTCAAGAAATCAGCAAAATAAAAAATATAGTTGAAAACAATGAAACATTTGAATTCAAAGACCTAAATCCAAAAGATTTTCGTCTACTTAATATGTCAAAAGAGATGTCTTCGAATTTTAAAGATATTACTTTAGTTATTTTCAATAGCATCATTGCTCATTTTCAATTAATCAAAGCCTATTCTAAAACAAATAATCAGGTTCCTTCTAATCATTCAAAAAAAATTATAGGTATTTCTCCTTCGCCCAGAAAAATGATAAACATCTTTAATATTTGTTTAAAACCAACACCTTCCACTTTAAAAGAGACAATGCAAAATTTAATGCGTTACCGGGAATATAATGGCGCAAGTAAGCATGCATGGTTTATCACTGAGCAAATCAGAGAAGAAAATAAGTTTAAACATTGGCGTGGAAAACGTTCGGAATGCTATATTGCAGCAACCCTCGCCCATATCTATTCTGAAGGCGGAATTGATGATCTTCTTGAATTGTTTAAAAATGTCAGATCAATCTGTCAGTATACACTAGAAGGAAAGTATACTTTTCATAATTTTCTGTTGCTGGATATTGCATTTACAATGTTAATTTTAAATAGGGATGCAGATCTAAAATGGCTATTTAAAGCCTCGACGAATAAAACTGAAAATGATCAGATAGAAGATATAGACACTATAATAAATACTATTGAAAAATTTATAAAAAACCAAAACAACTATTTAAGATATGAATCTTATGATTATTCTCAAAGCATCTGTGCATTGGCATTAAGAAGAGATGTGACTAAACTTAGTCAAACCAAAAACAACAGATGGGAAGATATTCCTTGCGCAATGGCATCTGTAGGTCCACAATTCAATAACTTAGAAAAATTGATCAACGCAATCGAGCCAATAAAAAACAGTCCTGAGGAAAATAAAGCGTTGTTCAGTCTAATGTCTCAAATGACAACCTCCGGTTATCACATGTCGGACTTAGTATCAATAGGCAATCTCATCACAAATCTAGATGCTCGAGATCAATCTTTTGCAGAAATGGCGCTTATTATGATCACAGCAAATTACGGTCCATGTGATGTTCTTGCGGTCATAAATCAAATAAAAAATCCTGAATTACTAGACACTACTTTAAATTACAGCGATGCGATTTATAATTTTAAGGATGAAATCAACCAATCAAAAGGTCTTAGAGATGATCGAATAGTAGAGAACATTTTTGCAAGATTAGATCAAGAAAAAGATTTCAAGTATTACAGAATTCGGATCAAGATCATAGAAGCGGCATTAAAAGGACCATACGAAAGTAGCTTGGATGATCTTTTAAATATAATCAACCAAATAGAAGATCATCAAAACAAAATTGTTATTTTGAAGGAAATGATTTGTGCAATGGCAAAAGCAAATTATGATGTATATGATCTATGCATTGCACTTATGGAAATAGAAACTTATGAGAGGCACTCTTTTATACCAACCTTTGCCTTAGTGATGAAGTCTTATTATAACAGCGAAAGTATTCTACAAATTCTACAATTACAATATAAAGACGCTATGACCAAGGATTCCCTAAGACAAGAATTGCATATGTTATCGATCTTGGAGGATGCAAAACAACAATCTTTAACAGCTAGTACATCTTGTCCTCTAGAGTTCTTGGAGAAAAAGAAGAATGAAGACGATCATCCGGAAAATGAAATTATCAAAATAGTATCTGAAGAGGGTTTGTGCTCCCTTTCGAAAACAATGGATGTTATTTCGTTGTTGGGAATCTCAGTGGATATTAGTATTAGAACAATAGCTAAAAATCTATCATCAAACCTTTACAGGCAAGTGCAAAATAAGATGTTAAAATCTATTGCCTTATTAATGATATCCGATGGTCATCCTTTTAAAGATATTGAAAAAATCATTGAAAAAATTCGCACTAATGTTTCATTTATCACACAAACGTATCAAGTCTTTCACCACCATCGTTTACAGAAGTTTGATAACAATGCCCAATATCTAAACAAAAAGAAAGATTTTGAAAAATTTAAAAAAGAGATTTCTGAAAATAGTGCACAAGGGATTCGGGAAATTTCTATTGCAATGGCGCTAGCTAAAAAATCTCAATTCAATACAAAAAATCGTTATTATTATTCTATAACTGAGAACAATAAGATTCTTAAATTAGATTATCTTCAGGCGGAAAAAATAGCATATACTCTAGCATATTCAAGGGAAGATTATAAAAGAATTTATGATGTTGTAAAACGCATTAAAGGCTCAACAGAACGAGCATCAGTTTCAAGACAAGTTGCGATGATCATGGCAAATTTTCCAGATCATTATCCAAAAGCTCAGTTGCTACATCTCCTAACACAATGTATAGGGCTCAATTCTAGCCCTGATTAAACCTTCGCAGAAGTAATCTAAAAATAAGTAACTATGAACATTATTATAAATTCATTCAAAAAAGATATTAGTTTTTTAAAAGATTGCTGCCAACAAAAAGAGCTGAGTGGGGATCAGAAAAATCGCCTTTTTATGGTTGCAAGTCGTATTTTTGTCTCCTTTGCTTTTGTGATCTCATTAGGAGTGTCAGTCCGAATATACTGCTTCCAGTTGAATATTGGACTTTTGGGCTAGCTTGAAAGCTCCCGCGGTTGAGAGATCGCAAGAGGCATAGTATTAAACCAATACAATGCCTCTTGCGATCTGTCAACCCCGGGGCTTTGAAGCAGCCCAAAAGTCCAAGATTCAGCTGGAAGCAGTATAGACCTCTTTTAACACTCATAATACCCTATATTCGAGATTATTTTCTCCACAGAATGCGAACTCAAGTCTTGGGCCATATTGCACTTAATAGACATAATGTCATCGCACTTCCTTGGCTAAGGAAGTGCGATTACATTATGTCTAATGTTTCAAAAAGATGCTTGATCGCCGGCTCATGGGAATCGAAACCCCTCTCCTTATAGCGATTGAGCATTAATTCTAAACTTTCTGACTTTTTTATTCCCTTCCATCCTTTTTGAATAAGATTATAACCATAAATAGTTGTTAAATCTTCAATTTTTTTTAATAAGAAATAAAGAACATTTTCATTTTGAATAAATTCAAAAAGAATTTTAGGCAGGATTCTTTTCATCCTGTTAAATTTAAGATGCAGAAGAAGAAAAGATCTTTTTAGCGGAAGGAGGGGATATTGATGATTTGCATTAACGGAATTGAGGATTTCGTAAGTATGTGTTGCAATCACCCACGTTTCATGTGCCGTTAAATGGAAATTAGAAAATAGTTTATTGTTGTGTAAGTAATTTAAAGACAATTGATTACAATTATCTTTAAGCTTGCTTAATGTGCCCTTTGACCAATAGGCAAGCGATGGTCTCTTTTCGTTGAAATAATGGCCGATCAATTCAACAATCGTTTGCATTAATAAAGAAAAAAGATGTTCTGGTTCGTATAAATCGAATTTCTCACTCATGAGTTTTTCAGTATGGTGAATCAATTGATGAGTCTGTATGAATTCTTCAATAATAAATTGAATAAGGACAGGATTGTTTTGATAAAATGCGCTAAAAGGGTGGCCAGATCGTTCGATTTCTGCTATCACGGGTGTACTTTCGTTTTTCAAACGATGCTACCAAGAATATTACAATAATTCAAACGAAAAAGCCATTCACTTTTTCAAGGTGAATGGCTATATTTAAACTTTGATTCTTAGCAAGATAGATTTTTAGAAACCTTTCTTTTGATTTGGATTCTTATTAGAAGAAGATGCAGGGTTTGTTTTTTGTTGTGGTTGTTTTTGCTGAGTTGCTGGATTTTGTTTATTAGGTTGTTGTTGTTGTTTGTTTTTATCCATTTTTGAAGCCTCCTTTAAATAATTTTTGTTAATTGACCTCTCATATGAAAGATGCAATTAAGTGAATGATCACATCCTTATCTATAACCATGTTATCAATATCTTTGTCAACAAAAAAATAAAAAAAAGACATAAACTTCTTATTATAAGCTATCTTAAAATTTTATTTAGCAATTTCCTCTTAAGATTCCTTTTTTTCTAAGGAATCAAAAAGAGATAATTGAAAATTACTTGGCCTCAGTCTCGGTTTTGAGGCAGGTTTTTTTATGCGGGAGGGCTCAAACGCGCTTTTGCGATTTGCATTTTCTTCTAAATGCTCTAAAATTTCCTTGGATCGCTGAATGACCGATAAGGGCATGCCGGCTAATCTGGCGACATGGATTCCATAGCTTTTATCTGTTCCCCCGCGAATGATTTTGCGCAAAAATGTAATTTGGTCATTCGCCTCGTGGACAGCGATACTGTAATTCACAGCTCCGGCTACTTTTTCTTCCAATTTTGTTAATTCCCAATAATGTGTGGCAAAGAGTGTCTTTGCTTTTTGATTTTCTGTAGTGAGGAGATATTCAGCAACCGACCAGGCAATCGAAATGCCGTCATAAGTACTCGTCCCCCTTCCTATTTCATCCAGAATCACAAGAGAGCGGGAAGTGGCATTGTTGAGAATATTGGCTGTTTCAGACATCTCTACCATGAAGGTGGACTGTCCAAGAGCTAAGTAATCGTTTGCCCCAATTCTTGTAAAGACTTTATCAACTAAGCCAATTTTCGCGTTTTTTGCAGGGACAAACGATCCAATTTGAGCCATAATCACAATCAAAGCAACCTGCCTCATATAGGTTGATTTACCTGCCATATTGGGCCCTGTAATCAGAAGCAGACGCTGATTGTCACCATTGATGGTCGTGTCATTAGGGATAAACTTTTCTCTCTTGCATACCTGTTCAATGACAGGATGCCGCCCATCTTCTATAGAAATTTCATCGGAATGATCAACTTCCGGGCAGTTATAATGATTTTCCTTTGCAACAGTTGCAAGAGAACTTATACAATCAATTTTAGCCAGTGCGCTTGCTACTTGCATTACTTGGAAAGTGTACTTTGTTATTTCTTCTCTCAATTGGAAAAAAAGTTCGCTTTCTATGGCCTGCATTCTCTCTTCTGCAGTCAGAACTTTGCTTTCATAGTCCTTAAGCTCCGGTGAGATATAACGCTCTGCATTGATTAAAGTTTGCCTTCTAGAAAAATGATCGGGCATCCGATGGCTTTGACCGCGGCTCACTTCGATGTAATAACCAAACATTTTGTTATAGCCAACTTTTAAAGTCTTAATGCCTGTTTGTTCTCTAAGCTCTGTTTGGTATTTTGCAATCCAAGCCTTGCTATTGAGGCTGATTTCGCGCAATTGATCTAATTCAGGATTAAAACCGTCTTTAAAAATTTTTCCCTCGCCGATGCGAAATGGGGGTTCCTCAATCAAGGATTTTGAAATTAATGCATTCATTTCAGGCAGGGGATTGAGATGCTCTACAGCTTGTTGTATCCAGGGGGAGGCAAGATAAGAAAGTAAAGAAGCTAATGAGGCCATGGGATGAAAAGAAACATGCAACGCCATAATATCTCTTGGATTTGCATAACCTGCACTGATTTTCATCATCACCCTCTCGATATCTCTTACCCCATTAAGCTGTTCTCGAAGTGCTTTTAGAAGGGATTCATGATCGAGAAAATTTTGGGTAGCATGTTGTCTTCTTCTAATCTCATCCAAATCTAAGAGTGGTTGTTTGATCCATTGATTTAATAATCTTCCTCCCATAGGTGTGAGAGTGCGGTCCAGGATTTCAATGAGCGTGTTTTTTCTGCTTCCATCTTGCAAGGAACGGGTGAGTTCAAGATTGCGCTGCGTTGCCATATCTAGCGATAAAAAATGATGTGTAGAGTAGGGACGAATCGTTTGAATGTGATGGATAGGAAGAGAAAGGTTATTATGAAGGTAGCGCATAAGGGCTCCGCCTGCATGCAAGGCAGCTGTGATGCCTTGTAATCCAAAACCTTCTAAATGATTTACTTTTAAATGATTGATTAAAAATTCAATGGTTGTTTGAGGATCAAAATGCCAATCTTGCTCAACAGTGAGAAGAAAAGGGACGGAAAGACGAACCTCTTCAAAAAGGGAAAGATGGCGATTGTTGAACTTTTCAGATGTTAAAATTTCAGATGGATGCAATCGATACAATTCATTGATAAGTTCTCTTTCTTCATTGAATTCAGTCACCCAGAATTCGCCGGTCGTCATATCTACACAAGCAAGACCCATGACTTTACCAACTTGAGAAAGCGATACAAAAAAATTATTTGTTTTTTCAGAAAGCAAGTTGGAATTGATTACTGTCCCGGGACTGACTACTCGAACAATCTCTCTTTTAACCAACCCTTTTGCTTTTTTGGGATCTTCAGTTTGTTCCGCAATGGCAACTTTAAATCCCTTTGAGACTAATTTGTCGATATACCCTTCACTGGCATGAGCCGGCACGCCGCTCATGGGAATGTCTTGCCGTTTTGTAAGCGTTAAATCCAATTCCCTCGATAAAAGAACCGCATCATCATTAAAAGCTTCATAAAAGTCACCCAGCCGAAAAAGAAGGATGGCATCTTTTGCCAATTGTTTGCACTCTTGCCACTGTACCATCATTGGAGAGGTCTTGATGTTCTCTTCAGTCATGTTTTGTATATTTATTTAAAATTATAGTGTAAAATTCTTCTAAATCCGATAAGTGATAAGAGATAATGCTTTTTAAAATTTCTGGATTGATTGCTTGGTAATCATGAACAGCAATATTCCTAAAGCCAACCATTTTTTGCATTTTTGAAGAAATACTATGATTTAGAATTTGGTTTTTCTCAAGAATGGCAAAGACGTCTTTAAGCGCTTGGGGCACTCCTAAAGATTCTGTTGCAACAATATGAGATGCGATATCAATAGTTAATTGGACTGCTCTTTGAAGATTTAAAACGACAATATCTTGAATATCGTAATGTTCAAGTCTGTTTAAATCGCCATGAATTGTTTCATGTATCCGCTTTAAGCAATTTTGAATGTGATTGATTTTTTCGATTAAAACATCAAGTTCTGTCATACATCTTTCTTTTTAAAATTGTCTTTTCCATAGGTAATCTAAGTTCTTTAAGTTCAGCGTAATCGGTGAACAATCTCATTTGATAATTGAAGTAAGCTTGCCTATCATTCAAAAGTAAATTTTTCCCGTTTTTGTAAACCTGCATTCCTATAATTGGCGAGGCATCATTCAAGCAAATCAAATCGACATCTTTTTTTAAAATCTCGCTTAGTTTCTCCCTCCATTCAATTTGCTCAAAAATTGAAGGAATATGAGCACCTTCAAAGAGAACTCCAATATCAACATCGCTTGTTTCAATTTGTTGATTCTGTGCATATGAGCCAAACAAATCAACCGATATAATATGATTTTTTTTTGAAAAAAAGTCGACAGTTGTTTTCTCTATCGAAAACATATTTATCCTTCATTAAATTTAAAAGCCGCCAGCCAATAAAATCTAAAATCTTTCAAACCGGTACCCAAGGACCAGCTTAATGTTTCTAGATTTGGGAAATGATAAATACCCGAACTGGAATCAAATAAAAAGATTTTCTTTGGATGGGTTGAAATAGCAATACAATGACCAATATCCTCACCTTCTTGAGCAAAACTCACAAAAATTAAACGATTTGGCAAACTCTTTAAAGTCGCATAAATAGCCGCTTTCTCAAAATTTCCCTTTTCTGCCTCTAGAGGCAAATCAAAACATTCAGTCGGGCGTTTTCCGATGAGGGCCATAAGAAATTCTTTCATCAGCTCACCTTCCAACTCATTTTCCTCCATCCCTTCATAATAATAATTACCTGGCTGGTTCATCGAATAAGAGTGAGCGTTTTCTTGAAAGTTTTCATTTTTGGCAATCGTGGATAGCATATTCGAACAAGATTGAAACATTTTTTTTTGATGCTCGAGAAAATATTGGATAAAGAAGATAGTAACGCCGAAACAATGGGCTTTCGGGTGGTACCCCCGCCTGTGAAAAAGAAAGGTGTCGAGCGAGTCGAAATGTCGGCAATAATGGCACTCTTTGGAAGAAAAATTGATTGGCTTTTCTGCTATGTCAATTAAATAATGTTCTTTTCCTTGCGCTACCGCTTTATCTAAGTATTTTTGATGAACAGAATCGATATGTTTAATTAAATGTTCTTTGGTCTCAAAGTCAAGGTCCCAAGGATAGGCATTGAGATTACCAATTGTTAAATTAATGAATAGAATTAAAAATAAAAAAAGATATTTCATATGATATTTGGAAGTGAAAAAACGTAAATTTTATGTGAACTTTTAATAAACTAGCAAGAAAAAAGGCAGATTTAGGAGGGGTGAAATTTGAAAGGTGCAAAAATTTTGCCAAAATCGAGGCGGATCTCTATTTTTTCACAGCCTCGCAAACTCGACTTTATCATTTCTTTACTTAACCAAATGAAAATCAGTGCTATAAAATCTATCAAGGGATCTGGTTTAAAAAATAGAACAGGATAGGCACGATCGCAAGCGGCAGGATAAGCAAGATCTTTAGCATACTTAGCAAGGCCTATACACGGTTAACATAAGGTCAATCATCATGTCTATCCTGCCGCTTGCGATCATGCCTATCCTGTTCTTTTTAAGTCCTTCTAAAATAAACAGTGACTTTCTCAGATGTAATAATTTATCTAAAATTATTAATTTTAAATAAAAAATATTTTTCACAGTTGGGTAAAACCGGAGGTGTGAAAAAATAAATATTCAAGAACTCTTTAATTTGGTAGCCTGCGCCTGAAAAATGCTAAAGTCGAGGCAAAGGCGCAGAGATTCAAAATCGACATTTTAAAATCATTTAACGTAGAACTACTATTCTGCTTTTTTTAAATTTTGATCTTGTTTTAAGACACAACAATCTTTCATATGCAGAACAGTTTCGACGGCGTAAAGCCGTTTATCTAAGTCATTTAATTTAGTGTTTATTTCTTTCAACTCATTCGTCATTCCATCTAGGCGTTTATCCATTCCATCTAGGCGTTTATCCATTCCATCCAAGCGCTTATCCATTCCATCTAAACGAAGATGAATATCTGCTTTAAAATTTCTGAGGAATGTGTAGATTAAGCCAACAACAGAAACACCCGTTGCTATAACTGTTAGAATTGTTTCGTTCATAAATTATGCCAATTTCAAAAATATACTGCTTCCAGCTGAATATTGGACTTTTGGGCTGCTTCAAAGCCCCGGGGTTGAGAGATCGCAAGAGGCATTGTATTGGTTTAATACTATGCCTCTTGCGATCTCTCAACCGCGGGAGCTTTCAAGCTAGCCCAAAATTCCAATATTCA
>JANWJE010000065.1 GCA_025451995.1 Parachlamydiaceae bacterium
AAAGCCCGGGTTTTTATAGATCGCAAGTGGCATTGTATTTTTTTAATACTATGCATTTTTCGAACTCTCAACCGCGGGAGATTTCAAGCTAGACCAAAATTACAATATTCAACTGGAAGCAGTATATGTGGACTTAAAAGAGCAAATTCGGCTTCATGCTGTTTATGGTGATTATGGAGCTTCATTCTCTATTGAAACTAAATCCTTTTTAAAATCAAAATCTTCATGAATCAATCTTTCATATGTGGATGAATATTCCTTTTTTTCTCTCACCTTCACTGATATGGTGAGGTCTTACGCCAATCAGTTCGGCTAATTTTTGCCCATACATCCCAATCCGATGGTCGGGGTGGGCTATAAACAGTCGCCCTACGGGCTCTAGCGCAGTAAGCCTCTTTATTTTTCACTGTTTTCAATCTTCTTTTTCCGATCATGCCAGGTTTGCAGTACAACAAAAAATGCAGGGACAAATACAACAGCCAGACAAGTAGATGCCAGCATACCGCTACTTACGGCAATACCGATAGAGCGCCTCGCGTTTGCCCCCGCCCCCGTAGCAAACACTAAGGGCATCACGCCCAGAATAAATGCAAATGAAGTCATTATAATAGGACGAAAACGTATTTTAGCGCCGAGCAAGGCAGATTCGATAATAGATTTACCATGCAACTCGCGTTGCTCACGAGCAACTTCCACAATCAATATGGCATTTTTAGCAGACAAAGCGATTAATAACAAAATACCAATCTGTGTATAAATATTATTTGCAAGACCCAAGCTAGATAGTACGGTTACAGTACCGAACAAAGCCAAAGGGACACTGAATAAAATCGCTGCGGGTGTTATCCAATTTTCATATTGCCCAGCAAGAATCAAATACACAAAAAGAAGAGATAACGCAAAAATCAGATAACTTAATTTTCCGGCAATTTTTTCCTGGTATGCGGTGCTGGTCCAATCATAAGACATCCCAACAGGAAGCACTTGAGATGCTAATTGTTCCATTGATTGAAGCGATTCGCCTGAGCTATATCCTGGCGCAGACACTCCATAAATATTGCTAGAGGGATAAAGATTATATAACGAAATAATAGCTGGGCCAGTAGTTGGCCAAATATTGGTAAGCGTGCTTATGGGCACCATTTCACCGGATTGATTTCTCACATACAAATGACGAACATCTTCGTCCGTCATACGTGCAGTTGGGTCACCTTGAATATACACTTGAAAAACTTGCCCAAACTTTGTAAAAAGATTCACATAAGAAGAACCTACATAAGTTTCTACGGCATTCATGGCGTCCTCAACTGCTACGCCTAAAGATTTTGCCTTAACCCTATCGATTGGAGCAAAAACTTGTGGAACAGAAGACCGAAATGATGTCATTAAATGGGTGAGCGAGGGTTGTTCAGTTCCATACTGGATTAATAAATCGGTTGCTGCTTGCAATTTATGGTAATCAAATGATCCATCTTTCAATTCAACTTGCATTTGAAAACCACCCGCGTTGCCTAAACCTTGTATGGGTGGAGGGATCATCACCAAAACTTTTGCATCCAACGTATTAGTTGCAATGTCATTGAGCTTTTTATAGAGTGTAGGTAAATTTTCTTTTTTTCCTCGCACACTCCAATCTTTAAACATGACATAAAGAACGCCGGAATTAGCCAAATTGGCACTATTATCCAAAATAGAAACCCCATTAATCGCGATGACATTTTCAATACCATCAACTTGGGTGATTTGGTCGCTTATTTTTTTGAGTAAATTTTCTGTCCGTCCTAAACTTGATCCATCGGGTAAATTCACACTCATGATTAAATACCCCTGATCTTCAATAGGAATAAAACCTGTAGGGATTTGACTTAACAAGAAAATGGCTAATGCGACAAAAGAAATTCCGATAAAACTAGCGATTTTACTGTGATGGATCAATTTATCTATAAATTTAAGATACCCGGCTTCTGTGGGATAATAGACTCTATCAAAAGCGCGATACATTATAGATTTTTTTTTGTTCGGATCTATTGGTTTCAGCCATAAAGCACATTGTGTAGGTTTTAAAGTCATGGCATTGATGGCACTAATAAATGCTGTCGCAGCTATCACTAAAGCAAACTGCGCATACATCGCACCGGTTAATCCGGGCATAAAACCCGCCGGAATAAATACCGCCATGAGCACCAAGGTTATACCAATAACTGGCCCTATCAATTCTTTCATCGCATTGATAGAAGCGTTCTTTGGCGATTCTCCTTTTTCAATATGTTGTGTCGCCCCTTCCACAATGACAATTGCATCATCGACAACAATCCCAATGGCAAGCACTAAAGCAAATAAAGTTAATAAATTAATGGAAAAACCAAGAAGAAGCATTGCAAAAAATGCCCCAACAATAGTGACGGGTACCGTCGTGGCCGGAACCAACGTGGCTCGGAAATTTTGTAAAAAGAAAAAAATCACAATTAACACTAAAATCATTGCTTCGAATAACGTTTTATAAACTTCATTAACAGATGCTTTAACAAAAATAGTCGTGTCAAAAGGGATAGAGTATTTTAATCCGGGAGGAAACTTCTTAGACATTTTTTCTACGGTGGCTTTCACTTCATTGGCCACTTTTAAAGCGTTGGCACCCGGCAGTTGATAAATACCAATTGCGGCGGTGGGCTTATTATTGAGATTAGCGGAAATGCTATAATTTGAAGAGCCGAGCTCAACACGCCCCACATCACGGATACGAACAATTTTAGCGCTATTACCGGCATATTCAGTTTGCCCAGACTTTGTCGCTTCTGATTTAATGATGATATCCTCAAATTCGCTGGGATTAATAAGTAAACCGGGCACATTGACAGTAAACTGATAAGCCTGTGAACCTGAAGTTGGCGGAGCGCCAATTTGTCCTGCAGAAATCGCTTTATTTTGTTGGTTGATAGCGTTAAGAACATCAGAGGGATTTAATGAATAAGTATACATTTTGGTAGGATCAAGCCATATTCTCATCGCATAAGAGCCCGTTCCAAAAATCAAAACGTTACCCACACCTTGTAGACGTGATAATTCGTCTTGCATATTGATGGCGGCATAATTATTTAAAAACAAGCCGTCATATTCATTATTTTCCGAAGTGAGGGTAATAAATTGTAATATAGAAGTCGATTTCTGCTGGACAACAACACCTTGCTGCTGGACTTGTTTCGGCAATTGCGCCATCGCAGCTTGCACTCTATTTTGCACTAAGACTTGAGCAAAGTTGAGATCGGTACCAATAGAAAATGTCACAATTAAAGTGTAATTCCCTGAGTTGGTACTTGTGGATTGCATATATAACATGTTTTCAACCCCATTGACTTGCTGCTCAATAGGAAGGGCAACTGTGTTAATTAAGGTTTTAGCGTCAGCGCCGGGGTAATTTGTTGTCACTTGAATAGTGGGCGGGACAATGGCTGGATATTGACTAATAGGCAAAACTACGATTGCGACTATTCCTAAAAATACGATGAATAAGGCAATCACATTGGCCAATACAGGGCGTTCAATAAAAAATTTAGATATATTCATGTTATCCTAATTTTCAAGCACATTTACTTTATTGTCCGGTGTTGCAAACTGCAGCCCTCGTATGATAACTTTATCAGTTGCAGACAATCCTTGTGTGATTGCACGCATGTCCTGTTCTATGCTACCTAATTTAACACGTTTTAATTGGACAACACTATTGGCATCAGCAATCAATGCATAAGGGCCAATTTGATCATAAAGCACAGCAGAATCGGGAATCGTCAGTTGTTTTTCGGGTTTAGAAACAGCGATGCGTACCTGGACAAAGAGACCGGGCAACAACGCGTAATCTTTATTATCCAAAAGGGCGCGGAATTCTAATGTCCCGGTAGAGGAATTGAGTCCTGTATTAACAAAATCCAACTTTCCCCTATGTTTAAAGGTTGTCTCATTTTGCAATTTGATATCTGCCGAAATTTGATTGATGTCTTCAGGCTTAAAATCATTTGCTCTTGCAGCATCGCGTAATTTAATTAAGTCGAGCTCATTGAGATTGAAATAAGCATAGATAGGATCAATTTGTTCGATATTTGCTAAATCGGTCGCTGTCCCATGACCAACCAAATTTCCAGCATCCACCAAATGACGGCCTATGCGGCCATCGAAGGGTGCATTCACATGTGTATAGCTATAATTGATCGCAGCGATTTTTTCATTTGCGACGGCTTTCTGTACTTCTGCATCAGTTTCCTCTGTCTTGGCCAACCATTTTTCCACATTGTTAAGAGAAGTCGCATCTTGCGCATACATTTTTTTTTGCCTCTCATATTCTGACTTAGCATAAGTATTTGCGGCTATTTGTACCGCTACAGTCGCTTTGGCCGCTACCCATTGTTGATAATAAGTGTCCGGTTGGATGACAAATAATTCTTGTCCTTTTTTTACAAAAGTTCCATCTGTAAATTCTATTGAATCTAGATATCCTTCAACACGCGCAACTAAGTCAACGGAGTTATAAGCGACAAGTGTCCCTGTTTGGGTGACGTAATCAACCATTTCTTTCCATTGCGGGTTTTGTACGATCACTTTTGGAAGGGGAATTTCAAGAACCCCTTCGCGTGAGTGATGCTTAGTAAAGTAAAATATAAAACATACTGCAACGACGATCACAACTGCTGCGGCGATCATTCGGTTTATTGCACCCTTATTTCGTTTTATCTCAACGTCCATATTAGACCTCTTGCATAATTCCATTTATTTGCTAAAATGAATTTTTTTGGCGTCTTTATTGCCAAATTTTTCGACCATATTTAACCCAATATACTCTCAAAATTTGGCAATAAATTCATCCAAAAATCTTTCATTTTATCAAACAAAGCGAATTATGCAAGAGGTCTATTCATCACCAATTTGGCAGATAAAGTTGCTTGAACCATTGCCATTTGCTTTCTGGCTTTTGATGGTTTTGTTTCTTCAACAAGGTTCCCCAATCTGTTCTTTTTGACATTTCACATTTAATATTATCCGGTATGACATCATTGCCATTACTAATCTCCCATCCTCCGCCCAATGATCTATAAAGAGAAACTAAAGCTAAAGGGATATCCCCTTGGGCTGCAGTCAACGAGGATTGTACGCGGAGTTGTTGTTGTTCTGCATTTAATACGGGAGTAAAGTCATTTTCACCCTCTTTGTAACGAATCAGAGCTAATTCCAAAGTTTTAGTGGCCGCACGGTTAGCTTCAGTCAAGTATTTTACGGCATTTTTTGCTTCAATAAAAGCGGTGATATTATCTTGTACCTCTTGCTGTGCTTTTAAAACAGCATTAATGTAATTCAATAAGGCTTCTTGAAAAACCGCATCTTGCTCACGTACAGAATTAGTGATTTGACCATAATTTAAGATCGGCCAATTTAATCCTGGACCTGTTGTATACATCCGGTTGGACCAATCAAATAGATTAGCAAGTGAAGATTCATTGATATTATTTGCAGCAAAAGCAAAGGTCCCTGATAAAGATAAGGCTGGAAAAAGATTGGCTTTGGTAGCGCCTATTAATTCCGATTGAGCCAATGCTTCCAATCGAGACTGACAGATGTCAGGACGTCTTGCAATGGTTTCAGTAGGGATGCCCACAGCAACTGAAAGGGGTGCTTCGGGTATTCCATGTTGTAACCCAAGCAGGCAATCGAGTTGATTGGGCACCGTTCCCAACAATACACATAAAGCATCTTTTTGTTTTTGCAGCTCACTATTAAGCTGGGGGAGCTTTGCTTGGGTTTCTGATAATTCAGTTAAGGCTTGTTCAACATCCAAAAGACTGACTTCTCCCGCATTATGGCGAGCTGTGGCTATGTTAAGTCCTATGGTTTGAACTTTAATATTTGCTTTCGTTATTTTGATTTGTTCTTCAGTGGTGCGGATCTTGATATATACGCTAGCGATATCTGAAGTAAGTGTGACTAAAGCATTATCATACGCAGCGATCGATGCTAAAAAGGTTGCATTGTTAGATTGAATCGCACGCCTATATTTCCCCCAAAAATCGAGTTCCCAATTTGCCGTAATCCCCAACATATCCGTGGCAAAATAGATAGGCAATAGACCTTGAAGTTCGCCGCCGCCCATTCTATAATAGGTAAGATTACCTATCATGTTTTGTTGTTGAGGATAAAGCTCACCAACAGATTGGGCAAGCTGTGCTCTGGCCTGTAGGACTTTAACACCTGTGCTCTGTAAAGAGAGACTGCCAGCGTACCCTTCATTAATTAATTGAGTGAGTACGTCATCATGAAAGACTTCCCACCATTTAGCCTTATCGAATGGTTGCTCGCTTACTGAACCATCATCTATTTTCCACTGTTCGACAATGGGTTTCTGCGGTTCTTTATAGTCGGGACCAACCATGCAACCCGTTAAAAACAGACCTGCAATCGCGAAAAGAGATTTTAACCTAAAAACGGCAGTTGAAGGCGCTAAACCGATGCAAGATTTTGATCTATAATCGCTTTTGAAGGGGGCTGCCTTCACCTTTTTGGGATGTTCAGCCCCCATCAAAAGCGATTCTGAATCAAAATCTTGCATCGGTTTAGCATCTTGAACTGCCGTTTTTAGGTTTAACATAAGAGATGAAATTACCAAGATTGGGGCCGGATTGGACTATCTGTTAGAATGATTTATCCTAATCAAATTAAATTTTTAATTCAATATCAATAAAACTCGACTTTGTACAATTTTTGAACTCATCTTCGGAGAGAAGCTTTCTACAGCTAAATAAATTTCTCGGAAGGGGGAAAACAACCCCTTCCTGCGAAATTTATTACGCTGTAGTTTGCTTCTCTCTTGAATATTCGTCCAAAAATTGTACAAAGTCGAGTAAAAATGATCCGAAATTATTTGAGGAAGTGACTTCTTTTGCGTTTTGAATTTCTGTGAATGGAGGCATTTTTCATTTTAAAAAATGAGATTAATTGATAATAATTAACGAGATGAATGCATTCAAAGAATTATTATCTACCATAGATTGTTTATTGGGGCCTAGTGGGTGTCCTTGGGATAAAGAACAAACTCTGCAATCGATGCGCCACTCCCTTTTAGAAGAAACTTACGAAGCGATTGAGGCGATTGATCTCAATGAGAATCAACTCATAGAAGAAGAGCTTGGAGACCTTCTATTTAACCTCTTTTTTTTATGCCGCCTGGCTGAAAAAGAGGGGAGATTTACATTGGACAATGCTCTTCAAACAATTAATGCAAAATTGATTAGAAGGCACCCCCATGTTTTTGATGAAAAAGATTTAAAAACCTCTGATGAAGTGCTCAAGCAATGGGATGAGATTAAACAGAAAGAAAAAAACGATAGACCAAGCGCTTTAGATGGCATTCCAAAAGATTTACCGGCTTTAATGAAAGCCGGTAAAATAGGAAAAAAATTAGCAAAATGCCAATTCCAATCTTCAAAAAGAGATTTTAATCCAGAAGAGCAAGCAGGCGAAACCCTTTTTAAGCTGGTAAAAGAATTATCATCGCATGGAATCAAAGCCGAACAAGCATTAAGCAAAAGACTCACTCAGATTGAGAAGGAGTTTCGACAAACTGAATCCTCTAAAAAATAGACCTCTTGCATCATTCGCTTTGTTTGATAAAATGAGAGATTTTTGGATGGATTTATTGCCAAATTTTGAGAGCATATTGGGTTAAATATGGTCGAAAAATTTGGCAATAAAGACGCCAGGACCCTGATTGCTACCTTAAAAGGGCAGCAGATTCGAGATTATTTTCTCTCTAGGAGCTCGCACAGGCTACCGAAAATAGTTGAGCCATATTACTAAATATGGCTCAACTATTTTTGCGAGCTCCCAGAGGAAAAGAACTCGAATCTGCCCGCTTGTAAGGTAGTAATCAGGGTCAAAGATTCATTTTAGCAAATAAATGGAATTATGCAAGAGGTCTAATCAATAACTCAATTAAAGTTATTGGCCCGATATTCTCTTTGTTTAGTCATTAAAAAATCGGCCATTTTTGCAAATGCGCCATTTCCCAGGACATTCGCACAAGTAATCACCGGATCAAATAATAAATAAAGGGAAGTAATCAGTGTAAGCATCTCAGAATTAAAGTTGAGATATTCCTCTAAAATGGGGAGCATCACTAATATCCCACCCCCGGGAACCGCTGCAACGCTAAACTTAGCTAAAACAAAAAACGATGCAAAAATTAGATAATTATAAAATGAAGGCTCCTCCATTCCAAAACCTTTTAGAATGGCAAAGGCGAAAACGGGAATGGCAAAACAATCGCCGATCAGGTGAATATTGACTGTTGCCGGGATAAGGGCTCTTGCAATATGTGGAAAATTGGCGTTTTTTTCAGCTCCGATAAGAGTGAGAGGCATGGCTGTGGCACTCGACATTGTTCCAAAGCCGGCGAGAGCTGCCGGAAACATGTTTTTTAAAGAAATGAAGCATTTTTCCCCTACACATCCATTTGTAAAATAGTAAATGAGTGAGATGTAGGAAAAGACGCTTAAGGCGATGACGATAAAAACAGGTGCGTAATGTTGTAAAATTTCGCTGATCAATTGATCATGAGACATCTTTATTAAAAAACCGGCGATAAATAGGGGAATCAGATACAGAATGCCTTTTAACAGATGACTGATCCCTTTTTCCATGTGTTGCGAAAGCACATTCGCCAGGGAGGGTCTTAGCCAACCCATCAGTAAACCAAATCCTAATCCACCTAACATCGCTTCACCATTTCCTATCCATTTTGGGAGTTGAAATTCCCAAGCAGGATGTAAGGCAATTGTTGTATTTGGAAAATGCATGGCCATCTCAAATTGATAAATCCCATTCCCGACAAAATAACTCATCATTGTAGAGTTGAAATTCGATAAACAGATGGCACCAAGGACAAAGAGAATCATTTTTGAGGCTCGATTAGCCAAGCTAATTGCTGTCTTAAAGAGTAATCCAAAAACAATAAATGGAAGAAAAAAAATAATTAAAGATTTTATTGTCAGACTGACCGCATACAAACTAGATTGCACGGAAAGAGGGATATATTGATCAAAGAAAGAGATAATGCTAATTAAAAATAATAAAACAATAGGAATTTTGCTAAACATACTTACCTTTTTTAGTTAAATAAAGTGATTAAAAATGAATGGGCAAAAGAATATGTACCGGCCCTAGCCGGTTGTAGTGGTTGTATAAAAAGGTGTGGTAAATATTGATTGTAGCATGGTTCTTATTCTATCAAATTTGATTTAAAAAGCAAAGATAATTTTTTTTAACAAAAAAAAGTTGAAAGATTGATAGCATCCGGGGAATTACCCTTTTCTTCTCCAACAATCCCCCCTACGCCAACTCTTTATTAAACATTAATCATTTGCTGATAATATGAACCTAAAGAATTTTTTGAAGAGAGATGATGGAACCGCTTAGTCCACATTTAAACACAAATCAAAATCAAGGCGTTCCCATCAAAAATGCAAAGGCTGAAGAAGAAGCACGGAAAGCTCGCTTGAATAACTTTAAGGAAAATTTATTCAAGATTAAAACTTCTCAGTATATCAGAGATAAGCTCACAGAAAAGGGGATTACCGGAAAAAGTGGAGGAAATTATTTCGACAAATTCCCAAGTGACGTATTAGGAATAATTATAAAAGATCCACATTTAACACACAAAGATTTAGGGCAACTGAGCGTGGCGATCAATGCATGTAATGCAAGTGAAGCATTGGAAGAAGGAAAAATAATGGCATCTATTATAGGTGCTGAAGAGTACAAAAGGCTACTCAATGTAGAAGTAGACGATCTGCCCATCCCGCGAGAATTAATAGAATACCTTAAACGTCCATCAGTCATTGATCCAAAAGTTCCGACAATGGCAAAAACAATGGTGGTTTTGATTCCAAAGACGATGAAGACAAAAGATGACGAAGTGCCCAAGCCCACCACATTGAACAGTTATAGAGAGATGATTGAAAAGGTGATGAAAGAAAAATTTGGTAGCGATTTTGATGGATATATCTACGATCCAATTCTTGAACTATATGGCGAAGATAAAGCAATAGAAGAATCATTTTATTTGGTGATGACCACTGAAGTTTTGCCGGGAACACCAAATCAGCCTTATCCTAAACAACTAGAAATCGCTCAAAAATATGGCTATGAAGCCCCTTCTATTTTGCCTGCTTTGATTGGAATCACAATGCGCTTCCTCAAGACCGGAGTGACCCATTATGGGCAAGAGCCTATAATGTATACCCGTTGCAAGGAAGCTGTAAATGGCTATCAAACAGTCGTTGGTTGGGTTGGCGCCTCGGATTTCAACGTGGACATCCTCAACTACTTCGACAACTGCGCCAGCATTGGTTTGGCCGGGGCGGGGCAGCGGTCGTTCTTTTAGGGCATTGGGCCTTGGTTTCCGCGAGATTTTTTCATTCGTCTCTCTTACCCAGTAGGCATTTTTTCCTGACTTCTGCCAAAATTTCAAAAATTGACAATTTCAAAAAAATCAACATTGAATTGCAACAAGTTATATTTTTTTCTAATGCAAAAAACCGCACTAAAAGCTATCTTTTAAATTTTTATTTTAACGCAAAGGTGCA
>JANWJE010000066.1 GCA_025451995.1 Parachlamydiaceae bacterium
GGCAGCTTTCCTTTGAAGGCGTCGGTACCCCGACAGATGTAAACCTGATCTCAAAAGTGATCCCTTTGCAAGGGGCGAAATCTAAACATTGCTTGGTCAAAGTGGTCAATAAGTTGACCTGGAAGCCGCCCGTTGATCACAAGGGGATTGTTGCATATGAAATTTATAGCGATAGTGACTTGCAACATCGAATTGCGGTCATTCCTGCCAAGAAAAGGCCGTTGAAATTCATGGAAAGAGCCAACCCTTGCAAGCGATACACCTACTTTATCGTCTCTAAAGATGCTTCAGGCGAAAGATCGACATCGGTAGCAGCTTCAATCCAAGAAAAGAAATTATGTAAGAAAATAAAAAAATGCTTGAAAAAGGAAGAGAGTTCCTCTTCATCAAGTTCATAAAATATGGAAAATTAAGTTTTGAGGTATCACGTGAAAAAAATATTTTTACTCCTTTTTTGCTGGTTTGAATTAAATGGTGAACCAATCAATGGAGCCACCTGGACACAGGTCACTCCAGCCGCCTCTCCAACCCCCCTATCAGCACCTGCTATGTCAGCGTATGAAACGAACGGAAAAGATTTAATTCTTTTTGGAGGCTATATAGATGACGATACTGTTATTTCTAATAAAACATATAGCTATAGCTTAGCAAGTAACACTTGGACGGATATCACTGCCACAAGCAACTCACCTTCAGCGCGTTTTGGTGCCTCTATGGGAATATTAAAAAGCAATGAAGCGCTAATGTTTGGAGGGATTAACAGCCTTGCACGCTTTGGTTGTCCAGATCTTTATTACCTTTTTACTAACACTGATTAAATCTAGAAATGGCAGTTCAAGGCGATAAATTGAACTGTCGTATCTGAGTTTATACCGAAACACTTTCAAAATTTGGGTTTTGAGTTCGCGAAAGCTCCCGCGGTGGAGCGATCGTAAAAGGCATAGTATTAATTCAATACAAAGCCTTTTACGATCGATCAACCCCGGGATTTTGGCGCGCTCAAAAGCCAAATTTTGAAGTTGTTTCGGTATAATTTCATTTCAGCAAATACAGAAGATTCATAACAAAAAAAATAATTTTAAAAATTAAGTTAAAGTATTATTTTATATTTAATTTATTGATTTAAAACTTTTAAAGAACTAAGATTGACATCTTTTTAATATTAAATAAAGTTTTGTCATGAATGATTTAATAATTGATTCAAATATTTTTTTTAGCAATAACGTAATCATTAAATATACAGGAAATTTTTTAAATAGAAATGAATATTTTGATCTAGAAAAATACAAAGAAAACATAAACACGAAGAATTTATTAAAACGTAAAAACAGTATTGAAAATATTAGTTGTCTTATTTTTGAAAATGTCAAAAAAACAAAAATCGAAAATAAAAAATTTAAGCCAGATATTGAATCAGCATTTAGTCCATTTCATAAAAGAAAAATTAAAGTCTGCGGTCCATTTAAAACTGTCACTCCAATCGGATATCATTTTCATCAAGATGATCATTCTTTTAATGTTTGGAATACATCAAACGATACGAGTGGATTCATCTCAACTCTTCAAATCGATTCTCTCCCTTATGTTCAAACCTTGAAGAATATTCAATTGGATGAAGAAGAGAATGTCTCATTCCCTTTTAATCAATGGTCCATCACTCAACAAGAAAATGCAGCCAATCAACTGAAAGAATGCGGAATTCCTATCGAATGGGAAACAATTAAAAAGATTTATTTATTATTGCAAAAACATGAAAAAGCCCTGTGTGAAAATAGCAGTGTGATGTATCCAGCAAAATATAAGGTGATTGAAATATGTTTAAAAGTGGCTGATTTATCTTCGAATACTTTAAAAATCAACAAAGACGATTTAAATGAAGAAACGTTTGTTTTGGAAGTATTTTCCAATAAAAAGGTTTCATTATTAATCCAAAAAAAGGAGACATTATTGGGAGAGGGGACGTTTAAACAGGTAAGAGTTGCCTATAACTTAGGATATCCTTTAGGAGAAGTTGCTCAAACACTTTCCATTTTCCGAGATTTGGCAAACCTTCCTGCTATGCAGGAAGAAGAAAATCTGATTAAATTTAAACATTTTCCATGGATAGCCAAAACATATCAAATTTTTTATACCCATCAAGGAATTAATCAAGAGCCTTTTGTGCAACAAAATATTGTCATGAAGCGTTATCACAATGAATTTTTCAATAGTTTAAATACCCATCTTACGGGTCAATCATTCACCAAAGAACAACAATTTTCCTATAGTATTCAATTGATGAAGGCAATTGGAGATATGCATCGAGAAAAAATGATTTACGGAGACCTTAAACCTGAAAATATTCTGCTAGACAATGGAGAGATCTTCAAATTCATCGATTTTGGAGGATCTTATTCGCATGGAAGCCAAGCGATGAAAAGCATTTTAGGAAGTCCTTGCTATTTAGCCCCGGAAATCATAAACCAAGAACATGAAACATATGGATATGGAATTGATATCTGGTCGGCAGGGTGTATTCTTTGGATGATTTGGTTTAAACGGCCAGTTCCTTGGTTTTCTGAGGCTTGTAGCGAAGAACCCAGTTTTAAATTTATTTTAATTCAAATGAGATCTTTCGAGGAAAGCATCTCCTGTTATTCAAATCCCATGGCAATGATTATTAAAAATATGCTCCGTTTAGATCCAAGCGAAAGATGGTCAGCTGAAGAAGTTTTGAGTCAAATCATCAGTTATCAAAGTCAGGTATTTCAAAAATAGAATAGACCTCTTTCGAAACTGCAATCCCGTGCCTCTGCCCATACGCGTTAAGCTAAGAATCAGTCGCCCGGCGCTGTCGCTTACCCACCCCTCCCGATGGTCGGAGTGGGCTCTATACAGTCGCCCTACGGGCTCTAACACAAAAACCTCACCATAAAAAATGGTTCTAAATAACGCGAGTTTTGGATAAGGAATGCAGCTCCTTCGAGAGAGATTTTCTTTCAGATTTGAAAATTTTTTCGAAGCCTATAGCCAAATGCCCTACAGGCGAGAAAAAATTTTCAAAGCTGGAAGAAAAGATCCTCGAAGGAGACCATTCCTTATCCAAAATTCGCGTTAAATAAAATGACGATGTTTTATTTGCTAGAGCCCATAGGGCGACTGTCTATAGCCCACTCCGACCATCGGGAGGGGTGGGTAAGCGACAGCGCCGGGCGACTTAGCTTAATGCGTATGGGCAGAGGCACAGGCACAGGATTTTAGTTTCGAAAGAAGTCTAATAACTGGTTTAGGTTAGGTTCTGCCTTCCTGTTGATTTTTTTAGGTGGGGTTGAGGTCGGGAAGTTTTTCTTTTTTCTCAATAGCATGTTTCTTTATTTTCTCGGTTTTCTTTTTGATGGGTTGAGGATGTTCTGTGAGCTTTATTAGCCGCCTTTGAAGCAGGATTGACCAAGCAATGACCCCAATTAAAATCAACGTTAAGAGGCCAATCAAATAATAGGGGAACATCTCTTTTTGAATGATGATTTGTGAAGATTCTAATGGGACACTTGCAGCATTGGATGTCAAAGGTGTGTTTATTTCGGGTGAGGGCAGCACTTGAAGTGTTTTAGCTGGAAGGATTGCGCTTTCTTTCGCTTTTTTTTCTGTATTCCACCAATCGATTTTAATTTCCGGCAGGGTGAGCGATCCCGCTTGTTGCGCGATTATGGTGTATTTTTCCTTTCTCGAACTTGAAATTTTTCCATTGAGGATTTCATCTTCTAGTTCGGGTTTATCGGCATACATTTTGAAAGGTTGGTTGCCGATTTGAACATTTTCTAAGGTTGGCAATTGGTTCGCTTTGAGCCCAATGCCTGAGATATGAAAACTTCTGGTGAAAGGTTCTCCGACTTTAAATCCTTCGAGTGGATCGGCGATTTCTTCGATTGTTAGGGATTGAGCGGGAAGCCATGGTTTGACGTCCCCTTGTGGAGGTAAAACGTCTAATGCAATTTCTTCGCTTGAGACCTTGAAGGGCGATACTTGATCAAAGCCGCGAAAGAAAGAAAAAAATTCCATGTCATCATCCAAATAAGGATCTTGCATCCGACTCTTTTGCGGCTGAATCATGCTCCCTTGAATGTCTATTGTTGGAATCTTGAGCATTCCTGATTTCAATGGCGTCACAATGTAGCTAAATTCTGCAATGTTTAGTTTTTCACCATTGACCAGTCGGCGGTAGGTCTTTGGTTCTCCATTCAGTTCTAAAATTGAATCGGCAATATTGAATTGGGGCATTGAGACATTTGATAAATCGTATTTTGAAATGAGGCGAAGAGTAAAAAGAATGGGTTCATTTTTATAGATCGCCGTTTTCTTAATCTCTGCGCTCAATGAAACCCCGGAATTAACAGATTCTGCCTTTCCTGCATCTTTGGATATTTTAAGGGAAATCGGTTGTGTGTAGAGCAATCCTTGAGATGTTTCAAGAGGAAGTGAGGGGATAATCATGTCTCCTTCTTGCTTGGGAAAAAGGGTGAGCTTCCAAATGAGGCTGTTGCTCATTGTCCCATTTGTAAAAAACGATTGATTCATTTGCTGTTTGGAATGAATAGAAAACAGTTGTTCAATCGGAACAAAATTTGGCATTCCTTTAGGTGAGGCATCTTTTAAAGTGAGCGTTAAAATCACGCTTTCACCCGGTGATAAACTGTTTTTATTGACTGTTGCGGTGAATTCACTCGAGAAAAGCAAGACAGGGAATAAGAAAAAAATAATAGACCTCTTTCGAAACTCGCTTTGCTTGAGAAAAAAAAAGATTTTTGGATGGATTTCTTGCCAAATTTTGAGAGCATATGCAAACATATGGTCGAAAAATTTGGCAAGAAAGACGCCAAAAAGATTCTTTTTATCAAGCAAATGGAGTTTTGAAAGAGGTCTAATGAATGATTTCACCATGGATCGCTTCCTTTGACTGTCTCATTTTGTTTTGATTCAAGCATGAATTTATTTTTTAAAAATTCTTTTGAATGATCTTGAAGTTGGTTTAGCCACGTATCAGCATCGATATCTTCTTGGGATCTTGCAGTATTTTCTTTATTCTGTTCTTCATTGTGTTGTTCTTGCCCATCCTGTTTTTGCTCATCCTGCCTATCCTGCCTATCCTGTTTTTCTTTATCATTCTTATCGTTCTTCTCATTATTGTCGTTATCTTCCTGACTGTCCTTACTGTTCTTCTCGTCCTTCTCGTCCTTCTCGTCCTTATCGTTCTTATCGTTCTTATCGTTCTTATCGTTCTTGTCGTTCTTGTCGTTCTTGTCGTTCTTGTCGTTATTTTTTTCCTGCTCTTTATCTTGATTGGATTGTTGATTGTTTTGCTCATCGAGCATTTTTTTTACTAAAGCGAGGTTTTCTTTGGCTTGAAGATGATCAGGCCATTGTTTAAGAACATCTTCATAAGCTTGAATTGCTTCTTTTAGCTTCTGTTGTTGTGCAAGAGCATTCCCTAAATTATATCCTGTCGAAGAGGCAATATCTTGGCGTTTTGATTGGCGGAACATGTTTTCCGCTTCGCTAAAGTTTCCAGCTCGATAAAGTGATACGCCTTTGCGATAAGGGTCATTAAAGAATTCTGAAGCCTCTTCATACTTTCCTTCTTGAAAAGCTTCTAAGCCCTTTTCATCGCGATTTTTAAAGAGATCCAACAAATCGGCATTAACCGGCGAATGTAAGAAAAGGAATGGAATGACTGCAATTACAGCCCCTCTTCTGATCCATAAAAGAAGGCATGGTAGAATAGGGATAAGAAACCAATAGAATTCTTCATTCCATTGCCTTGTCAATCGCCCCTTTTCGAGCTTGGCTTGGCTTCGTTTTGTTAAGTCGTTTAGCAATAATTGAATTCCATCATCGCTGTAATCTCCCTCCATATAAGCACCTTGGCCAAGTCCTGCAATTTCTTTCAGCTTTTCTTTTTCAAGTTTGGATACAATGGGCACTTCTTGTTTTCGCAAAATATTTCCGTTTTTATCTTGTAAAGGAGCTCCTTCCAACGTGCCAATGCCCATCGTATAAATATGGATCCCTTTATTAGCTAATTCTTTAGCCTCTTTCAGGGCCGCCCCATCTTCGAAACCACCGTCGGTTAGAATGAGAATGGTTTGGTTGTCGCTTGGCTGGCTGCTAAACATTGATTTTGCTAATTTGAGAGCGGGGGAAAGTCTGCTTCCTTGAACAAAAACGAGCTGGGTATCAAGTGTTGGCAGGAGACGCCGCATCATTTCTTTGTCATCAGTGATTGGTGCAAGCATGTGGGCATCGGCTGCATAAGCAATCAGTCCTACTTTGACATCCAGCGATTGCTTAAGAAAATCCTCTATTTTTTGCTTTGCTCGAGAAAGTCGTGTGGGTTTCACATCCGTCGCATTCATCGATTCTGATAAATCGAGCAAAAGAATGACATTTTGATCTCTGTTAAATGTCTCAATTTCCTTGAAGCTCCACTGCGGTCCGGCGAGTGCAACAAGAAGGGATGCCCAGACAAGCGACCAGAGGACGAGCATTCTCCAAGTCTTTCTTTTTTTTTGCATGGGTTGAATCAGGAGATAGGGGAGGAGATGGGGGTCTATAAAGTTCTCTAATTTTTTATTAGAATTTGAAGTGATATAAAAAGCAATGTAAGAAAACAAAATCAAAGGAATGGCAAACAATCCCCAAAGCCACATGGGGTTAGCAAAATGGAAATGGTTAGGCTCCATAAACCTTCCTCCTATTGCTTAATGGAAAGAGCGTGATGCAAAAGAGGAGCGCTGCGGCAATGCTGAGAGGGTACTGGAATAGGGGCTCTCTCAGTAAGTGTATAGATTCATTGGCTTCTGTTTTTTCCAATGTATTAATCGTAGCATAAATTGAAGCAAGAGCTTTTTGATCGGTCGCCATATAAAACTGGCCTCCTGTCATTTCGGCAATCTCTTTTAATAACTTCTCATCGATCGAAATATTTACCATGGCAAAACGTCCATTGCCTGCCGGAAAAGGAACTTGACCATTTTTACCAATGGCAATCGTATAAATCTTAATCCCATATTGCTTGGCAAGTTTTGCTGCTTCAAGGGGAGGGATGCTGCTGGCATTATCTTCCCCATCGGTTAAGAGGATGAGAATGCGCGATTCTTTGGGCCTATCTCTCAACGTTCGTACACTTAAGCCAATCGCATCGCCTATGGCTGTTGCACTTCCTGCCATGCCGGAGACCGTTCCTTCTAACATGTTGCTGACAGAGGCCGTGTCAAGGGTTAAAGGGACATGGAGATAGGCATGTTCTCCAAAAAGAATTAAGCCGATGCGATCTCCCTGACGTTCTGAAACAAATTGGCCGACGACTTGCTTGGTTGCATCTAAACGGCTGACGATTTTATTTTGAGTTGAAAAATCGACGGCTTGCATCGAGCCAGAGATGTCAACAGCTAGTAAAAGGTCGTAGCCTTTATTTTTGACGGTTCTCAATTGATCGACTGTTTCAGGTTGCATGAGAGCGAAGATGATGAAGATCCAAACCAATGTAAGAAGATAAGAGCTCCAGCGAATGGAGTATTTGTGATTTCCAAAAGAGGTTTTAAATGTCTCTTTCAGCTGTTGAATCTTAGGAAAAAAGATCTCAGGACATTGCTCTTTTGATCTTTTTGGGAATATCCAAAGGAGTAATAATGGAAGGGGAATGAGGAGAGAAAACCAAGGATAATGAAATTGAAACATATTACCTCACCCACTCTTTTGCGGCGCGAATGAGCAATTTAATCCCCTCTTTATCCGCTTGTTTATTTGCAGGCGCATAGGGGAGTTCAATTAAAACCTTGCCATGATCCACCCAATCAAATTGCTTGGGATCGTGCTGAGATAGCCAACTAAGCCAATCAGTTCCTATCAAAGAAGCGCATTCTTTTCGCGAAAAACGGCGCAAGGCAATTCGACGAATGTATTCTGAAAGAAGGGCCACATCTTCTTGACTCGCTTGATGGATGAGGGATTTATCGAGAAGGGACAGCCTCTTCAAACTATCATTTTTCCAGCTTCTTTTGTAGGCAATCCATTTGCAAAGAATGACAATCAAGAAAATGAATAGGCAAGCAGACGCAGCTATGAGCAGCCACCATCCAATGGCCAGGGGCCAGATGCTGATGGGATCGAGCCCTTCGATATCATGCAATTGTTGCATTAATTGGTTCATCGTTTTGCAATCCTTTTTAAATGGATGAGCATTTCCCTTTGGATATCAGATTCAGTTGTCAATTCGATGAGAGAAATATTAAACTTCTTTGTTAAAGAAAATAACGACTGCCTGCTTCTTTCCCATTGTTGCTTATAAGCTTCTCTTCCAGATGCATTATCCGTATTAACTAAAATATGATGATCCCCTTGATGAAAGCGAATGTGACCGATGGGGGGGATAATGGAATCCGCTGGATCATTGATAGCGATGAAGACGAGATCGCACCTTTTGCTCAATCTGCTAAGAATTCCTTGATTGATTGATTCTTGTTTTAAATCTAAGAAGTCGCTGATTAAATAAATTAAAGAGCCCGTTTGAGCCGCTTGATGGATGGGCAATAAGATTGCATCTAAGGAAACGTGATGTTGATGGGTCGGCTCATTGCTTAATGCTTTTAACATTTGGCAAAAAGAAGCGCGCCCTCGTTTGTCCGGAAATAACTGTATGCCTGTAGAAATATCTCCAAACAAACAGCCGGAAATTCTGTCGTGTTGCGCAAGCCCGTGCCAGCCAAGGAAAGCGGCAGCCCTCGCCGCTTGGATCGATTTAAAGGTGTTTCTTGTCCCGAATCTCATCGATGCGTTGACATCGAGACAAAGCATCGTCACCCTTTCACGTTCTTCTTTAAAGACTTTAATGTGGGGTTCACCAATTCGCGCAGTCACGCGCCAATCGATTGTTCGGATATCATCGCCTGGAACATATTCTCGGACAGCATCAAATTCTAACCCAAGTCCTCGAAAAGGGGAGTGGTGATTGCCGGAGATGGCAGATTTAACAGAGCGTCTAGCTAAAGAAAAATTCTTAGCCTTCCGATCTTTGTATGCTAATAACTCATTAAAATCGGGTGTGAGGCTTTTCATAAATCTTTAAGGTACAGCGACCACTTTTAATAATTTTTTAATGATTACATCTCGAGTGATTCCATCCGCTTCCGATTCAAAAGAAGGGACGATGCGATGTCGAAGCACAGGAGCGGCCACTTCTTGAATATGTGCCGGTGTGACATGATCTTCACCGCGCAGCCATGCGAGTGCCCTAGCACAGCGAATGATTGCAATTGTGGCGCGAGGGGACGCACCATGTTCAATCCAATTTGTCAAATCAGGGTCATATTTTTCCGGATTGCGGGTGGCGGTCACAAGAGAGACGACGTAATGCTTGAGTTTTTCTGAAACATACACTTGGGCAACCGAGCGTCTGGCATTGAGAATCTCCTGCTTGCTGGTGATTTGAAATGCCTCTGGTTCTTCATGAGTCACTCGTTTTTCATCCAAGTTAAGAATGAGCAATTCCTCTTGATGATTGGGGTAGCCCACTTGAAGGTGCATCATAAAGCGGTCGAGTTGCGCTTCAGGAAGATGATAAGTTCCTTCTTGCTCTATGGGGTTTTGCGTGGCAATGACCATATATAATTCTGGTAATTTATATGTTTTATGCCCGACTGTGACCTGTTTTTCTTCCATCGCTTCTAGTAGAGCCGATTGCACTTTCGCAGGAGCGCGATTGATTTCATCTGCTAGGAGAATGTGATTAAATAAAGGCCCCTGCCGAAAAATAAAGTCGCATTTTTCATGGATATAAATTTCAGTCCCTATCAGATCGGAGGGGAGTAAGTCGGGGGTAAATTGAATGCGGTGAAAATCAGCCTCAATCCCATCTGCAATGGCCTTTGCCGATCTGGTTTTAGCAAGGCCCGGCATCCCTTCTAAAAGGATGTGGCCATCGGCGAGCAAACACACTAGCATGTGTTCGATGAGCTGATGTTGACCTATAATTTTGTTTTGAATAGACTTTAAAAGATGAGATAACTTGTGTTGTGATGCCGGTATCTGCATGCTTATTGTGGTATCAACGAGAGTCATACTTTCCTCTTAAAAACGATTAACTTTCGAAAGAGGGCTATTTTACATATTGGCGATTTTTTATTCAAAAGTTATGAAAAATTTCCATTAGAAAGTAGTCTTTCCGTGAGAAGGTTGTCGAAATATGGCTTTACTTATGAAATTAAATGTCCACACCAAGCTCTTCTTACTAATTTTTCGAGGCAGATTAGACAATTTTCGGGAGAAGAAATTGTAATTTGGTATAAATGTTGACTTTTCAAGTATTTATTCCAAAGGTCTCATGGTTTTTAAACCTTCATTTAACATTACAATTAGAAATTGAGAAAGTAGGGAATCATTAAAAGTTAATGCAATTTCTTTTGCGCATCTAAAAGAAATAACATTTTCATTTTTCATTAAATGTGCGCAGATTACCGCTTTGGCCTCATCCTCTTTAAATGTTAAAGTTAATTCTTTAGTCCACGCTATCGCTTCATCGGATCCATGGTTGATCAAGTCACTAAGAACAATCGTTTTTTCATTGTCATTTTCTAAAGTTAAAGCCAATTCTCCCGCACAATTTATTGCCTCGGGAGATCCTTTTTGGGTGAAGTAGATTTTATCTTTTCTCAGCATAAGAAATAGAATAGAATTGATTAAAATGATAGCGGCAAAGAAGCCCCCATTAGATAATTCCTGAAAGATCTCTTTACGATAGGAGAAACTTGCGACAATCAAAGGGAATAGAAGGTAAACCGCTGGATGAAAGTGTGTAATTAATGTTTTGCAAATGCCAAGCTTATTTCCTTTATTGATTCCAAGTTGCATTTTAAATATTAAACTTTGTTGTTTGGATTTGAAAAAAAGAAGTGCTCTCTTTTGATCTTCGGGCATTGTATTGAGAATTTCCTTAAAATCATTAAATTCTGCTTCGTAAAAAGCATTCAACATGAGATCAAAACAAATGTCTTTTTTTAATAAAATATCAGAGGTTGCTAGAGCAATTAATGTTTTTAATTTTAATGGTGCAATTTTTTTTAATTTCGAAAAACTTATTTCATTTTTAGTCGCTAATTCTAATATCTCATTGTAAGGATGTTTATCGATGATTTTTTTGAATATACCCTCAATTTGATCGGCAACCAGCCATTCACCTTGCGAGAGAAAAGCGTAACATCTATTGGTCTCTTCAAGCTCTGCGCGGCAAATGGGACACCCCTTATTTTTTTCGAACCAATTTTTTGAGCAAGGGAGACACAACCAGTGATCGAAATGATTGTTAGTCACAACTTTATGTCCGGCCCATAGGTTCGCAGGCGATTCCTGACAACTCACGCATTCATGAGGATTAAAAAATAAAAAACTATTAATAGATTGACTTTTCATATAAAAACTATTTTTAATAAATTAAAAATAATGATTATCATATGTTTTAATTAAATTAAAGTGTAGCAAAAAAACAATTCATTCATGAATCCTCTATGCATTAAGCTAAGCGATTTTTAACGCAAAGATGCAAAGACGCAAAGAAGCGCAAACTCATAACGACTTAAATTTAAGCCATCGATTGTGTGGTGACGTTGCCCTACGTAAAACTTTCCTGCTTTGAGCTCCGCTCAAATCAGGAATTGTTCCTTTGCGCCTTTGCGCCTTTGCGTTAAAAATCAGCTTAGCTTAATGCATATGGGCTATAACCCGGGCGGCAATTGGGTTGGCGATTGAAGCTTGGGTGCTTCGATGGAGGCGACGGGATACGAGCAATAATCTGCAGCGTAGAAGGCGCTTGGATGAAAGTTGCCGCTGCATTTGATTCCGCCAAAGGGGCTTGCGCTGCTGGCTCCGGTGGTTGGCGTATTCCAATTGATAACGCCCGCTTCTATTTCTTGATAAAATGTTTGATATTCATTGCGATCATCGCTTAGAAGAGCAGCTGATAAACCATATTTTGTTCGGTTGGCTTCTTTGAGTGCTTCTTCATAGCTTGAGACTTTGATGAGTTGCAGCAAAGGGCCAAAAATTTCTTCATCGGGACGATCTCGGATCAGTGTAACATCGATTAAACCGGGAGATATAAAACCGGTCTTTTCCTTTAGTTGGCGCATAGTTAGAAGGGGTTTTCCTCCTAAAGCAATCAGATGATTGTGTTTTTCTACAATTTCTTTTGCATGCTTTTTTGTAATCACAGGGCCCATAAAAGGCTCTGGTTGTTCATTATAAGCGCCAATCTTCATCGAATGAATCGATTGGATCAATCGCGTGATGAGTTCTTGATTTTTCTCATTTTCTTGCAGGATCAATCTTCTTGCACAGGTGCATCTCTGACCCGAACTTAGGTAAGCGGAAAGGATGATAAAATTGACAGCGGTTTCTATATTTTCAATAGTGCCCACAACCAAAGGATTGTTTCCTCCCATCTCTAATGCGAGGATTTTTTCGGGATGGGATGCAAACGTTTTTGAAAATTGGAGTCCTGCATTCAAACTGCCTGTAAAAAAAAGCCCTTTGATATCAGGGTGGTTAATCAATAGTTGTCCTGTACTTTGACCCCCTTGAACGACATTAACAACACCTTTAGGGAGATCTGTTTGTCCCCAAATACCCATAGTCACTTCTGCGACAAGGGGGGTCAATTCACTGGGCTTAAAGACAACTGTATTTCCTGCCAAAAGAGCGGGGACAATGTGGCCATTGGGAAGGTGGCCTGGAAAGTTATACGGGCCTAAGACAGCGACGACTCCATGGGGTTTATGCCTGATGAATCTTTCAGAATTTTCCATAGGCATCATTTTTTGTGGACAACGCTCAACGTAAGCTTCAATTGAGAGATCAACTTTATTGATCATTGAGTCTACTTCATTTAAAGAATCCCATAGAGGCTTTCCTGTCTCAATTGAAATTGTTTTAGCAAGTACTTCCTTTGCATTTTTTAGTTCAAGGGCAAATTGTTTAAGAAAAAAGGCCCTCTCTTCAAAAGGGAGGGCTGCCCAAGAAAAAAACGCCTCTTTTGCTTGTTGTACCGCAAACTGAATTTCTTTTTCTGCAGCCTGAGGGCCTTCCCAAACGACATCACCTGTTGCCGGGTTAACCGAAGTAAATATTTCAATGCGCTGAGACATAGCGGATTGTATCCCCTTTATTTACCATCAATGCATGTGCTGTTTCTTCGTTTATCAGTGCTTTATGTTCAGAAATTAATCTAATTCTTCCAAAACACGCGCGAAAATCTATCCTATCATTCGCGATGATATACTCATTTTCTTCGGCCATGATCTCCGGTGTAATCTCTATTTCAGCCATCGAGCTATTTTGTATCGCTCGAATGTGTGAAGTGTTTGCTACGAGGATAGGCCCCCCTTCAAAAATATCTATATCATCAGTAAATTCGAAATTTTCTTGCAAAAGCATTTGAGTTGCAGGTTTTGTTGATTCATGCGTTTTACCGATCATTTCTTGAGTCTCTTTTGACAAAAGGGAGAGATAAATGGGAAATTGAGGGAGGATTTCAGGAATAAAATGGCGATCTAATTCCATTTGAGCCATTAATTCGACAAAAGAAAGATTGCAAAAATGGCGGCCAATTCCTTCCCAAAAGGGAGAAATTTGTCTTTGATCGATATATCCGCGCATTTCCGCGATAATCTTTTTTCTAAATCTTTGACGATGAGCTGCAATAAATAAAAAACGGCTAAGCGAAAGGAGTCTTCCTTGGCCGCTGTGGCGAAATGTAGGTTGTAAGTAGAGGGCGCAAACTTCCGATGCACTCATGTTATTTTCTACCACTTTCAAGTATTTCAATTCTTTAGGCGCTGAAAGATGTTTTGCATGGGTTGGTTGGGTTTCAATACGATAACAATACCGAAAACTTTGGGCGCTATTTGCCAATATGCCGCAGGTTCCGCCAATCCGGCCTGTTGTCTGATCCTCTAAGATAAAATAATATTCTTCTTCACCCGGATCTTGAATGTCTTCGAGAAAACTTGTCTCTGAATGAATAATTTTTTCAAGAAGACGCTCTCTATTCCTTGGTAAATTTGTCATCCCAAGAAGAGATTCAAATGAAAATTCACTAAAAATGTCATGGTCTTTTTGTTTAATCGGGCGTATGACAATCATTTTTTTTAAGTACCTTTTCTACGATTTTCATTACTTGATCAATATCATCAAAAGTCATCACTCCGGCCGGAATCAAGAAACGCACTCTTGTTGGGTGGCTCCCTGCAATAAAGGAAATCACTCCTTCATGAAAAAGATCTTGGACAAATTGAGCCACTTTTTGAGCATTGCCATCTAAAGGAGTGAATATGACCATCGCCCCAATTCCATAAGGCCCCTTGATCTTATCCGGATACTTTTTTTCAAGGTGTTCTAAGTGCTTAACGAAGTGCCGGTGCAGCTGGCAAATTTTTCCCTCTTCCCCAAAAAATTGTCCTAAAAGAAGGTGTTCAATGATCCAATAACTTGTCTGCAAAGCGACGGTGCTGCTTGTAAATGTTTGGCTGAGGAGGCCTGATTTTGGTTTTAGATGAGAGCGAAAAAGGGTTGCACAGACTTGAGATAATTTTCCAATCGAAACAACATCGACGTACTCTTCTAAGTGATAATACTGGAAAGCAAACAACTTGGGTGTTCTTCCAAATGTTTGCACTTCATCGATAAAGATTTGAATGCCTTGTTCTTTTAGAACTTCCATAATCGCCTTAAAAAATTCCTCGCTCCCTGCATGGAATCCGGCTTCCCCTTGGATCAGTTCAAAACACATCGCTGCATGCTGTTTAGGATAGCGCGCTAGAAGATGGTGGAGAACATTCAAAGTATGATGAATGCTTCCTTCAGGGTCTTCCGGTCGATAAAAAGGGAGATAATCGACATGCAATAAATGGGGGAGTCCCTCTCGATAGGCGGGTTTATCGGTAATTTGAGAAAGGGCAATCGTTCTGCCCATAAAGCAGCGATCGAAGGCGAGGACCCGATTTGCCGGAAATTGTTTTTGAAAAATAAGTTTTAACGCATTTTCGTTAGCCATAGCGCCGGAAGAGGAGAGGAAGCAGTGATCGAGTTGAGAGGCTTTAATCAACAGATCTGAAATTAAATAAGCCTCATAATTTTGTTGCAAGTGTCCCTGCATGATTGTATTGCTGAGAGAGGCTTCAAAAGCCACTTTCATTAATGGAGGATGGCAGTGCCCCCAAAAATGGGGGCCTATCCCGCTGATCATATCATATTTAATACTTCCATCGAGAAGCTCAACAAGCGGACCTCTTCCCCAACCGCTTCCAAGATAGGGGAAATAAAGATTTCCTCCTCTTATCCGATTGAAAGATTCGATAGTCTCGTTATAATTTTGTTTGAGTTCCTCTCTTGGGGGCTTGACTGCCGCAATCTGATCTCTATAACTTTCTATCGCCTCATCAATTAATTTTCCGGCTTCAAGAATTTTTGAATCATTTTTAAACTTTTTCGATATCAATCCATTAAATTTCACACAATTCCTCCGATTTCATGATTTGCTAACTTCAATAAAAAGAGTGTGGCGAGCTGCGCCCTTTCGACGAGACTTGAGCAAATGAAATATTCATGATGCGTATGCAAATCCCCTCCAATGACACCTGCAGTATCAAGCGTTGGGAGACCTGCCAGGGACAACACATTCCCATCGCAAACACCCCCGCTTTCCCTCATTTTAAAAGGCTGGTCCAATTCTCTAGCACAATTTGAATAAGCATCAAAGAGTTCTTTTGTTTGGCTATCGAAGGGTTTTGGCATACGAATCGTTTCTTTCATTAAATCAATATGGATATCTTCATCTTCGCAAGCTTTAGCTAATTCATGAATCTTTAGGCAGCCA
This sequence comes from Parachlamydiaceae bacterium, assembly GCA_025451995.1. Classification (GTDB taxonomy): domain Bacteria; phylum Chlamydiota; class Chlamydiia; order Chlamydiales; family Parachlamydiaceae; genus JANWJE01. The sequence continues at coordinate 15,899 of JANWJE010000066.1, forward strand.
TGTTCTAAGTGTGATTGCATCGAAGAGCGAATATTGATTCTACAACTAGCGAGCGGCGGGATAATATTTACCGGCATTGTAGAGTCTACTTGAGAGACATTGATCAAAAGGGATGTTTCCCGCCGTAAAAGGTCTAATAAATGGATGAATTGACCAAGGGCAAAGACAGCGCTTTTCCCAAGATGATAATCTCTGCCGACATGGGCTGCCTTTCCTTTAATGATTGCACTAAAAGTAGCAGAGCCCATCCGTTGATGCACATAAGCCCCATCAGCAAAGGAAGGCTCAAAAATTAACCCGAATTTTTTGCCATAAGCAGCAGCTTTGAATAGCGATGATGACCCCGGGGATCCAATCTCTTCATCCGGATTAATCATCACTTCCCATCCAATTTTTTCTGCAAAAGGGGATCGCTCAAAAGCTTCCAACGCTGCGAGCATGACAACAAGTCCTCCTTTCATATCGGCAACCCCCGGACCTATCCATCGATGGGGATTTGATGTATCCATTTGAAAGGTTTCTGTAGGAGCATAAACTGTGTCATGATGCCCTCCTAATAGGATTTGTATAGGTGCCTGAGGTCTTTTTTTTATCATTAGGGCACATGCTAAGGGCTGTTCTATAAATATAGAGTTTTTTAATCGTTTTTGAGGTGGCAATTGGACGGTGTTTAATTCGCCCCCGATCTTTTGAAAGGAGCAAGAAACGTTTTTGAGAAGTTCATTCAGGCCTTGGATATTCCATGAAAAGCTATTGATCGAAATCCAATTTTTAAGTCTTTCAAAATGAATGTCTTTTTGATTCGCGATCCAATTGAGAGTTTCTTGATAGGAATTTTTCATATTGATTGGATCATACACAAATCGATTTAAAAATAAAAAAGTTTGCTTTGGAATTAAATTCTGCTATCAGCTAATGTGGCAGTCACGTTAAGATACTCGGCTTTTGATTGAATCGATTCAACGCACTTAGGACTTAGGAGAAATATGAGAAAAAACAGTCGTCAGCATTTGCAAGAAGTATTAGATCAAAATCATTCTTGTTATGTGCTCATTACTTGTGGGCAACCATCCGAAGATGGTCAAATGCAAGTAGAAATGACGTATCAGGGCGACGTCTCCCTTGCATCTTACCTTCTGCAGGGAGCACAATCCTTTATTGATCAAGAAGAGGGCTTTGAATATGGCTCTTCTTCAAATCTTGGAGTGGTAAAGTAAGGAGATTTATACCGAAACAATTTCAAAATTTGGTTTTTGAGCTGCGCGAAAGCTCCCGCGGTTGAGCTATCGTAAAAGGCATAGTATTACGTCAATCCAAAGCCTTGTACGATCGCACAACCCCGGGACTTTGGCGCGCTCAAAAGCCAAATTTTGAAGTTGTTTCGGTATAAGCCTCGGACTTTTTGAATCGACCAAGAAAAA
>JANWJE010000067.1 GCA_025451995.1 Parachlamydiaceae bacterium
TCCCCCCTTAGACCCCCCTGCTTTGCAAAGAGCTTTATACTTCTCAATTAACGAACGAAAACACTTAGGACTAATACAATTTAATATTTCTAATTCCTGGGGGTCAATCTTTACCCATGCATTTCCTTTTCGCTTAGATTTCTTTATAATTTGTTAATCTATATATGTTTATAATTAATCAGTGCATGCCTTAATTAAAAAGGGGGGCGAGATGGAATCAACATCATTTACTCACGGAAATTTTAATCAGATTAATTCAGAAGATTTTATCAACAAGTTAGAAAAAGCAGCTAAATCTTCTGGCCTAACACATGTGGCACTCAATTCCGAAAATGAATTGGTTTTGACTAATAAAAAAAGAGAAAGATTGTCTTTACATCAAATAACAGAATTATCGCGCACAATTTTTGATGAAAAAATATTAAATCCAACAGCGAATTATAGGAATTGGAAAGAAGAAAGAAATTTCAAGGAAAAGAAATTAGAGAACATGGATAAGATCGAGAGAAGCTTTGCTGCAATCGTTCAGGATTATGAAGGACCCACTCAAAATGCTTCTTCTCGATCAAATCAATCAGAAGAAGTAAAAGAAGCCAGAGATTTTCTAGCTCATTGTCAAAGGGAGAGAATGGAGATAATGGAAGAAACTGGAAATCCTTATCTTGATGAAAGACTTCCTGGAGTCAAAGAAGGAAAATTTATCCAAAGGACTGCGGAAAGACAAATAGGCATGAGTACGGATTTATATGTACTCGAGGATGAGCTAAAAAATAAAATTCAAGAAGGAGCGTCTAAGAGTGAAATTCTGGATAGGCTCGACGATATCATTCAATTAACCGTCAAATTGGGTAAGCTTGGTGGGGAGATTGATGACTCAGCTCACAAACTTTTATTTCCGGATTAACTAAATTCAATTTATTTAGCTACTCTAAATCCGGTGAAGATATCAGAATGCTCCTCAGGTAGGACGAGGCGGGCTGTGACTTTCACTTCTTCTTTTGAGCTATTAAAAGAGCCCCCTTTTGCGATTTTATATCCGGGTTTGGCTTCTGCATTGACCCATTCTGAAACATTGCCGCTCATATCGTATGCACCGACAGGGCTTTTTGCATTTTTAGTCCTTTCGGGATTTCTATCTTGAATAACGAGAGGAAGATCGTTGATTCCATTATAAAAACCTACAGGGGTAGTCAACACTTGTTTGGCTTGTTTGGACTTGTCTGCCGAAAGATAATTTGCCCAGGTACGATCAATAATGTCTTCGCTGAAACCATAGAGGTAACGGCTATTTTGACTATTTAAAACCATGCCGGCGGCTTTTTCCCATTCCGCTTCTGTTGGAAGACGTAAGTTCTGTTCTTTGCAGTATTGATTAGCTCCATACCAGGTTACGTGGATAACCGGATAGTTTTCTTTGCCCGGAATGGATGCAACAATGAGTTGATTCCCTTTTTTTTGAAAAGTCAATTGGGAATGGGGGTCAGCATCCATGGTTTTGCACAAAGGTTCGCCTGTTTCATTGATCAAGACACCCTTTTCATCGATTTTTATCTTATTTTCTTCAATTGCTTGAGTTAGCCAATGAGCGTATTGTTGATTGGTCACTTCATACACCCCAATTGAAAATGTGGGCAATTCAACCGCTTCGGCTGTTTCTCCGATAAGGGCGATTCCACCCAATACAGGGGCAAAAGACCCTTCAATAGGTTTGATGTCATTTTTTTTGTCTAACCCTTTTTTTCTTTCAATTTTAGTTGATAATTTTTTTGTGTATGAAACATAAATTTCAATTGTCTTATTGTTCTTTATTTCAATATTTTTTCTCGGTTCTACCGGGCTGATTAGGGGGTCTGTACTTGAAAAATTTAATAGGTAAGAACCTTCATTTAAATCCCGAAATAGATAACGGGTTCCTCTCCCTTGCCCAATCACCCCACCCCCATTAACAGACAATGTGAAGAGAGCTTCAGATTCATTCGTGATAATTTCTAAGCTTCCTTTTGATAAAAAAAGCTTCTGTTGGCCGGTTTCTTCATTGCGTTGATAAAATAGCTGCATATTGATTGTTTGTTCTGGGGCAATAAAAAAGGGGATTTTAGGGACTGTATAGAAATGAAAGCCCGCTTTTTCTTCTGCGACAATTGTATAGGGCCCTCCGGAGGGAATAGAAATGCGATTCACTGAACCGGCGTTAGAAGCAATGATTTTTCCATTAAGAAGCAATTTCCAATGGGTTGTGGGATTGGTCTTTAATGTAAATGATGAAGAGGGGTGTGAAAAAGAATAAGAAGTCTGCGTGCCTTTTACAGGAAAAGAAGGGGAAAATAATGGGGATGAAACACTTTGATCGGTTCTCAAGGCGAGCTCTTTCGAGGGGGAAAGGTGAATATTTTGGTCAATTTTGATGACGTCGCCCGGATTTAAAGTAAAATTTCTTGGGGGGATCTCTTGAAAATGAACGTCCGAATAGGGGATTAAAAACTCAATCCGATAATTTCCGGGTGGGAGATGACTGATAGCGACTGTCCGCTCATTTTGGCTGTGTCTATTGGAAACGCACCCTTCTTTTTTGGGATAGAGGGTCCGTTCATAATGTTCATTGATAAGCCAGAAATGAATCCGATCAAGGAGATGGTCGGCCTCTTTAATCTCCTTGATTTCATAAGTAACCACTAAAGTGCCAAAGGGTTCTTCTGCTAAGAGCCTTCCATGGAGTGACGATAAGATTAAAATGAATAGGATTGCAAAATATTTTATCCTATTTTCCCTGTAATTAATGTCCATCTTCCTCATAGATTTTTTAAGTTATTAAAAATCTTCTTAATAATCACTAAATAATTTTTTTTTTAAATTATTATTTAAGTAAGGAGAGATTATGAATCCCATCAATCATAATGAAAAAACGCCATTATATAGTCCTTCCAACTTTCAGTTGGAAGGACTATATACCACCGATTATTTGCTGCAAGCCAAGGAGAATTTTCTATTAAAAAAGAATTCAGCTTAGCTTCCACCGGTTTGTTCTAGGGCCTTCTTGTCAGCAGCCAAAACACCCAGCTCCCTTGGTTTTTTAACATCGGTTGCATCTTTCTTCAGCTCTTCGGTTAGATTCTTCATTTTAGTCTGTTGAAAGGCAGAAATTGCAAATGTCTGAGGGGTGACTGCAGAAAATTCCGTTGCCCTTTTATATTTCCATGGACTTTCCTCTTTAGAAAAAAGATGTTCTCCTTTAATCAAAAATTTGATCAAATATTTAGGGATATCTTGTTGAAAGTAGGTGTACTGCCAGCGATTCACTTCACTGCCAAAGGCTCTGTACCTTCTGTCTAAATCCTCTCTTTCCCCCTCAAAGGCCAAGGTGTCCAATAAAGAATAAATTTTTTCATCATCTCTTTTTTGACTCAAGTCCCAAAAGGAATTAGTAAAAAATTTATAGGCTTCATAATACACTTTTTTCGGAGTATACAGGAGTGAAAAATGATAGAGAATTTTTTTGGCCACCGGGCTAAAATTAGCATAAGAAAATGCCGGTTCATCCTTATAATTCATCAGATATTCTAAAACTTTTTTCTTTTCGTGGCCTTGGTGAGAACTGTGTTCATCTGTAAGGGCGTAGGCTTCGAAAGCTTCATTCACACAATCATTTATGATTTTATTCATGTGATTTTGAAAAGGGCTCTGGTTCCCATAAATAAGGGCACTGCCGATATTTTCAATTCTGCCGCAAAAACCATTTGAACACCCAAAAAGAACATCATCTCCTGTACCCTCGATTTGAATGATTGACTCTGCGATCGATTCATCTGTGATTTTCGTTTTAGATTTATACACAATTTTAGACACATAGGCTTCGAAAGCGATTAAAGCGGCATCGAGGTGTTCAGGTCCATAATAAAAGCTTCCTTTTGTGAGGCTATGATACGGGACAAGTTCAAATCCATTTTTCTTTCCACCTGTTAATCGCAAAAGCCAACTTTCCCGAAATTTATCGAGTGATTCTTGTGCCTCTTTCGCGGAAAAAGCGGGTTGTTTTTTTAAACAGTCAAAGAGTTGGTCGATATTCTTTTTCGACATAAACACCCCTCTTTCATTTCTATCTCTTCCTTTTGGATAAAGAGCATTCATTTCACTTTCTGTCGGACTATAAAATTTTTCTTGCTGTTTAAAATAAGGGCCAGAAAATTTGGTTAATAAATTATCGTAAAAACCCATGCAAACCTCTTCGAGTGAATTCACTGTTGGTATGCTTTTGAAATAATCGAGAAGGTGGGAGATATGGCTTTCAAGTCCAAATTTTGCTTCCGGTATTTTTTGAAAGGCATCTCTTAAAATTTCAGCTTTATAGGCTCTAAATGTAAGAAGCTCGTTGGGCATTTCCATCTCACATTTCATAACTTCTACAGCTTCACAAAAGAATTTTCTGCCTGTAAATTCAGTGACAATTTGTTTAAATTTAAGCTGTTTGTTCAAATGGGGGCAAATTTCTTCCAGCTGGGTAATGTTTAAGACTGAACACCAAGGATCATCGATGATAAATTTCTTTGGTTTTTTATCCGCTCCAATCATCCCCTCCAACGTGTAAAAACTTTCGAAAAGGTTTTTTATATATTGCCTTTCAGCGAGCCGTTTTTTATTAATGCTTTCTTCGCCAAGGATTGGATCGAAAGCATCGATAGCCGGGTATTCATTTAGATTGATGGACACTTGTTTAAAGAGAAGACAAGGGAGTTGAACATCCTTGATGTTTTTTAATCGCTCAACAAAATCTGGTGTAAGTCTTAGAGGGTTTTTGATGATTTCACTTAATGGTTTACGACCGAGGGTAATATAATTTTGCGATTCATCTTCATTTCCGAGCATCTCGCCGACGATCGTGTTAAAATCATCCTGCCATCGCATCACATTGCTTAAATGTTCATTTAAGCGATTCGCATCTTCTAAAGCTAAATTCCAATTGATCACTTCACCATTGTAATCTTCTTTTTTAATTAATTCGATGCTCGAAAGCAATTCATCCATCGAATATCCAAGCAATGGATGTGTCACTTTGATGTTTAAAGGGCGATCCTGATTTCCAGAATGTGAGACGGTAATTTGGTACATTTCTTTGTAGGGTGATTTCAACTTAGAAAATTTTAAGAATGTTTGAAGCTGGGTATTGATCCTGTCTATAGTCGTCGCCTCTTTAACACATGCGCGGTGAAGTTCTTCAAAGGCATCGGTATTTACCGGGGGGAGTTTCTTTCCTTTCCTGCAATTGAAGATGAATTCCTTTTGTTTTATTTCTAAGATGGGTTTAAATAGGCTGGCCCCTTCTACCGTCAATTGGTGATTGAGCTCTTCGTTGAGATCTTCCTTTCCAAGGGTTTTTAAGTGATGTGTCAAAAGGGCTTTCTCTTTGACAATTTTTTCTTTTACAGAAAAAATGAATTGGGATTTTTTTTCTTGGGTATAGATTTTAAATTCAATATTTAAGTGAATTAATTTAGATAAGGATGACTCGATGTCAGTTTGTCCATTGATGTCCGGAAATTTAGTAAGAATTTCTTTGGCTTTTTTATCGCACAGGGTGCTTATCTCTTCATTGACTAAGTCCTCTTTTTTTATTTCTTCCAACATGGGAGGTTCCGGAAGTGCCATAGGGGCCGGTGGTGTTTCAACGATTGTTTTTTCTTTTGGGTTTTTATCCGATGGAGGCAGAACAGATGGAGGAATGATTTCGAAGGGTGTAGTTTCTTTTGGTTTTTCATCTTTATAAATGAAAGTTGAAATTTCTATTCCATTCTCCTTTGTTAAAGCGACCTGATGCAACGGTATTAATTTTTTCTGTTCTTTTGTAATATTTTGATGAAAGTTTACTGTCATCTCATAGGTTTCTTCCCAAATACTTTGGACTTTATCGATCTGATAACATAAATTTACGAAATTTTTCTGAAAGTTAAGATCGGATTTTTCCTTTAAATCTTGAATATCTTTTCCTAACCACCAAACTTTCATATTCAGCCAAAAGTTGAAATAAGTATCATGCTCTGCGAAAAGATCATCTATTCGTTGGTTGATTATCGTTTCGTCGATTGAATTAAAAACATTATAAATGGATCTGAGTATATTCATTGTTTTACTTTTATTTTTTTAAATATTGAAAATAAGTACCCATGATGAGATCGAAAAACCAATTTCCACAATTTTTTTCATCGAGTTTTGCTTTCAATTCTTGTTTGTAATTTTTTACTATTTCACTTGAGTAAATTTCTTCAAGCCGGGAAAAAATTCCCTGATGATCCATCTCCTCGAGCAGAAGATTGCCAAAGATCTTTTCGAAGTATCCGTAGCGAGAAAAAGAGTCTTCTGTTGTAAAAATTTCGAGATGGGCATCGGGGTCTTCACTTTCAATGTGCCAGTTATGGGTCAAGCCTTGGTTTTCCATCTCATCTTTCCATTCACATAATGAGGGATCGATTTTTGAATAGAGTGGGGATTTAATACATTGTTGCGTCAAGGGAAATAGCCATTTTTTTACAAAATTTTCTAAAACGGTGGCTGTGTCATTTAAATGAGTATCGCAATAAAAAAACGTTTCCTTTTGAAGCTTTTTTGGCAATTTCTCAGGTTTAATGGTTCCCCAATTCACTCCTCCCATGTCTCTATAAATCAATTGTGTATCCAATCCGGATATCTTCAATAAAAGATTTTGTCCATGAATTTCAAGAGCGATTTCATGATGGTAGAGCAAATAAATAAAATTCTTGGCGATTGGTCTTAAAATGGCATCTTTGATAAATTCTGTGGGAGTTTTATTGCTTTGTTTGATGAGGCAATCCAACAAGGGGCGATTTTTCGTCCCCGTTAAAGCAAATAAAGGAATAACAAGCTCTCTAGAAGCTGTCGAAGAAGATAATAAAAAATCAGGGATTGAACGATGAATCATTCCCGCTCTTTTTTCTTTGCTTTTACTAAATTCAGGTTCTCCATTTAATAAAGAATCTTGAGGTACGAAGGAGTAATCCTCATTCATAAAAGCGATGTCGGTAGCGATTTGATTTAAAATCATTGTATTTGCAATACTGCCCCCACATTCTTTTAAACATAATATACGCCGAACATTGCCAATGTCCTCATCCAAACTCACTTTGACCATTGCGTAATTTGGCTTTGCATTTTTTTTATCAGGGATTGCAATCAAGAGAGAGCGAAAAGAACTAAGAGCGAGGGCTGAGATGCTCTCTTGTTTTATTTGGTATTTTTTTATCAGTGGAGAATAGAGAGGCTCTGATTGCGGATGAATGAGAAATAACACTTCCCTCTTACCATTGGATTTATAGCGCACGAGGGGTGAATTGGGATTTTTATCAATGGAAAAAAATTCCCCTTCCTCTTCCGGAATCCAAAATCCTTTTATTTCAAAGGGCTTTAATTCTTTAGGGTGAAAAGGTCCATCTTCCGGATAAAGAAAATGGGCAGTGTAGCCGCCGACGATTTCTCCATTTTTTTCGATATGCCTTTTTCCGGCTGTGAGAAACAGCTTTGTCTTTTCGGCCCACAAGAAAGCGGTCAAATTTTCAGGTAGATGTTCAAAGGGTGTTCCTTTAAAATGGCTCTTAAATGAAATGATTTCTTCATTAAACCTAGAAACGGCAGTTGAAGGCGATAAATTGACGCAATCTTTTGAGCCATAATTGCTAACAATCGGGGGTGCCTTCACCTTTTGGGAATGTTCACCCCCGATTGCAAAAATATTCCCAACAATTGGGATTAATAGGATAAAGCACTTAGTAAAACTTTTCTTATTCAAATAAACAAGGTATCGATTTTTTAGATGAGTTTTGTCAGAAATACATAATTCAAGCATGCATTTTGAAAAAATATTTACCACATTCGTGGCCGTACTCACAAGTGGAATACAATCACAATATTGGTCAACCTGTATAAAAGTATTGTAGATGTCAATTTGCATAATAATATAAATTAAAATGTGAATTGTAAATAACTTAAGTTAAGAATTTATCAAGAAATGATTAAAATTGTTAGAAGCCGCCTCCTTGTAAAAATATAGGCTGATGGAGATTGTGGCGTTGCGGCATCGCTTACTTTAAATCTGAATTAATGTTAAAACTCATTCTTTAACTTGGAACCTGTTTAAAACCCCAAGTTCTTAAAGAAGGAGAGTTATGGACCAACCTTTATTACATCCTTTAATGGGATTAAGTATTATAGGAAAACAAGATGATGACACACCTGAGGAAACACAATCCGACGTTGTTGATAATAAAATTTCCCGCATTGGAAAGACTCTTTCAGGGAATGAAAATACACCGGCCATATCTTCATTTTCATATTCAATAATAGAAGATCGCAGCTACAGTGTTCACACAAATGATGAAGAAGTGCAAAAATCAGCATCAAACTGTTTTTGCAATTGTCGATGGTTAAAAAATTTATGTAATGAAATTCGTGCAATTCAGTTTGATAAAAGAGGTGATTATTTTCTTAATCAATGCATCTTCACCCAGGCGTTTTCAGAATATAAACAAGCGCTTGAAATTCGAAAATCAATTAATCCCCATAGCTTATCTACATCCAAATCTCATCAACGAATCGCTAAATATTATGAAGCTTCAATTGAATATGGAGATGCATTAAGCCATTATATCAGAGCGGCGGAAATTTTAGAAAAACTTAAACTTGAAAAATTTCAACTAGGCGAAATTTATTTTCACATCTCAATGATTTATCTTAAAATGAATGATAAAGAAAATGCTCTAGTCAAACTTTTGGCAAGCTTAAAATTATTAAGACTATATGGAAAAAACAGCTTGATTTATGCTCATGCTTGTTATCATTATGGGAATATCGCAAAGCACATAGATGAAAATTCCCGCACTGATCTATTTAATCAAAGCTTTGATTTATATAAAAAACATAAATATACCGGCGAAAATTTTGATAAAGTAAAAATTTATCTTGAAAAAAATGAGATAGCTAAAGAAATCATGATTAAAATGATAGAAAACACTGCTTTTCTCAATCGAGAAGAGTGAGTTAGTGATTCAAAAGCAGCCCATAAAACACCACAATCTGTATTTGAACATGCGATTGGTCTTGAAGAAGAAATAAAAAAAGATTTACTATCCAGGTCAGGGGGCGAAAATGTTTTTCAGCTTTATGACGAGATGCGTGAGTGGATGACACTCAATGTAACTGTCAAAAGAGACAATCGCGATTTAGAAATCACACTGCATCAATGGAAAGAATTCAGGGGGTCCCATTATACACCTGAATATCCCAATCGCGATGATGAGCATTGGTTAAAAAGAAAGAACCCATCATCTCTTACGAACCGGTCGATTTGCGGCATTTAAAGCACAATCATCGCGACTATTCAAAGGTAAAAAAATAAAACCGACTTTAGAAAATATCCCTGCCCATATTAGACCTTTTTCTCAAGCAAAGAGAGTTTCGAAAGAGGTCTATTGAACTACCCGTTTAGGAAGCTGCTATCAGCCTTTTTTCTGGGGTTATATACTCTTGTCGATATTACCCCTGAAATTTTAATCGAAAAGAGGCTCAAAAGAACCCGAAAATCGACTGAACCTGAGATATTAAACAGGTTCTAAAAAGGAGGGTCGATTGAATTTCATAAATTCTTTTTATATCGCTTTTCAAAACCTTGTAAACGAATTCGAACAACCTATCGTTGAAGAAAGCAGCGAATCGCAAAACCATCGATGGAAGTCAATTGAAGATTCTTATTTTTTTGTTCATAATGACCGATCGAAACCCTCTTTATTTATTTCATCCAATCAGATTCAGAGAGGTAAGCCAATCTGTAATAAACAATATTGCACAAACTATGAGGGGACATGGTCATCGCGAAAAGTGATTCTAAAGCATTTTGAAGAAACCTACATCAGCCGAAAATTGTCTAAAGAAATTTTTCAAGAAATCGATAAGCTTCATCGTTTGGAGCATGAATCCATTGTCCGGCTTTATGGAATCGTGGAGAATGAGAAAAAAGCCAATCATCGCATTGTTGTCATGGAACATTGTGAAAACGGTACTCTTTTTGATTATTTAAAAAGCCAAGCAGAGATTCCGTGGGCAAAAAAAATTCAATTTGCACAAGAACTTTCACAAGGTCTTGTATATCTGCATCATCACAATGTTCCTTGCAAAATCAAAAGTGCAAAAATATTGTTGGATAAGGAACATCATCTAAAATGGAGTGATTTCGGTGAGTTTAAATGTTTTTACAAAGTGAACAAAAAGAATGATATTCTAGGCAAAGACATTCCATGGATGGCTCCTGAGTTGTTTCATTTCGAAACTTCAACTCCGAGTAAAATGTCAGAAATTTGGGCGTTAGGAATGGTTTTTTTTGAAATTGTGAGCCGGAAAATTCCATTCAAAAATGTAAATGATAACAAAGAGAAAATCGAGGATATCATTTCAGGCAAAGGGGAAAAAATACCGGAAGAATGTGCAAGAGAAATGCCTGATTTTGCATTGCTGATGCAGCGTTGTTGGCTGCCCCTAAAGCAGCGGCCTAGTGCTGCAGAAGTCGTAGAGGAAATAGCGACGATAACCGATAAATTCATCTCTGCGAAGCAGCAGCAAGCGGTTCAATATTCTCAATTTCCCAGTTTCGTAGAAACTGTACCCCTTCTTTCTACGCCGGAAATTGCTTTTGGGAGAGCAGAATGGCTTAAGTATTTTGGCGATGTAGAAGAAGAACCGCCCCTTCCTTCTTGCATTTCTGATTTTTTAAATTGCCCTTGCCCTTTATTTCCCGGAAAAAAAATAAAAGAGACACATATCTTGACTCTTATCCCAAAAACGGTAAATAGAAGGCTTCTTACTTTTGAGGTGCTCGAGCAGCTTGTTAAATCAGCAGGGAAAGGAAAAGTCACAAAATTTTTATATATATGGGATAAAATAGCAAAACTACAAAAAAGCGCAGAATCGCATTGGGTCCTCATGACAAAATATTTACTTCCTAAAAGTAAAAAGATGTCTTATGTTAAACAAGAATTGCAAGTGCGGGAGTTGGCGAGACAGACAACGGCTCCCTATGAGGTGCCAAAAACATTTGATGCTGTTGTGAGTGTTTTTATGCATTATATCAAGACAGGTGAGCGATTATTCAATCATTTTCCTTTGAGCTTCTGTCGTTGCCAAGAACAGATGTTAGGTCCCAATTATCACATTGTCATAGGATGTTTCTCCTCTGCCGGACTCTCTGTGACATATGCTGCAAATGATGAAGATGAGGATATTGGTGTAGCAGCTTCTATTCCTTTGGAGCTTTTAGAAATATGAAATTGTTTCGGTATATATTGACTGATAATTAATTATCATTAATTATTTGGTTTTTTATGAATATATACTTTAATCCTTATTATTTATCAAATCCATTGAAGGGAAACCCTTTATTCGCGGAATTAACAAGCCTGCATAAAAAAGTGATGGCCATTGTAGCTGTCATTTTTATTGCATATTCTTTTATGCGGTTGTGCTTAAAGAATCAATCGGCAAAACCTCCATCAAATCATATCGGCGAAAAGAGAATAAGAGCGAAACATTTATGCATAAAAGCCATTGAATTGAATCCTAAGGAACCTATGTATTATAGCAACTTAGCATGCATTTTGAAGATAGATGAAATCGTTAAGATTAACGGTGAAAAAATGGGGATTAAGGAGCTATGTGTAAAAGGGATTGAATTGGGCTCTAATGATCCTTGGTTTTATAGCAATTTAGGATGCATTTTGGAAAAAGATGAAGTTGTGATGATTAACAAAAAAGAAATGGGGATTAAGGAGCTATGTATGAAAGGGATTGAATTGGGTTCCAATGATCCTTGGTTTTATAGCAATTTAGCATTTACTTTGGAAAAAGATGAAGTTGTGATGATTAACAAAAAAGAAATGGGGATTAAAGAGCTATGTGTGAAAGGGATAGAATTGGATTCCGATGATCATTGGTTTTATACCAATTTAGCATTTGTTTTGAAGGAAGGGGAAGAAGTTGTTATAAACAATAAGATAGTGGATGTTAAAGAGCTATGTGAAAAAGGGATCGAATTAGGAGCTGAAAATGATTGGATCTATAATCGATTAGCACTTATCCTGGAAAAAGATGATAACATCTAAACATTATCTTCTGCTAAAGCCTTTTACAATCGCTCAACCCCGGGGCTTTGAAGCAGCCCAAAAATCCAAGATTCAGCTGGAAGCAGTATATACTCGTTCTACTTCAAACGTAGAAATTTTACTACGTCGGCTTGGCTCTTCTTTTGCATCTGCCTGCATCGCACAACAAATTCCAAGTTGTGCTGCCTCGGCACCAGCTACGCTTGATGCAAAATAAGGCCGCCTCCTTGTAAAAATTTCTACGTTTGAAGTAGAACGAGTATATATAACTTTTTAGAACTGACGTTTTTAAGTTTAATCAGGTAGTTCAAAATATTAGGTAGGGGATTAATTTTAATGTCTAAAATTTTTCGTAAATTTCCAGTCCACTCTTTATTACTTCTATTATTAGACTTCAAATTTCTCATTTTTTCAGGCACAGCTAATTTTGCAAGATGTCTATTTTTTTGTTGTTTATCGCTTCCTTTGTTCGTTTTCAGTAAATGTATTGATTGTGGCATTACTTTAACGGTGCCGGAATCAAACATCGCCTATAATCAACCTGGACAACCACTAATTATCTCTACGGAAGTAAACGGATTTCTCAACATTGAAATCAAATATGACAGTTCAACGAAAGGGGACTGCGATTCAAGATTTGTAGGGCCGCCTAACTTAGCAATTTCTCCTGAATTTAATATTCCTCAAGATTTTCACGATATTCAGCCTAATATTAGGTTAGGGATTGCGGTTCCTGGATTGCAAATATACCCAAATTCCAAAAATCTCCCTAACTTTAGCTCGGCAGCTGCATTAGGGGGATGGAATTATGTTGGATATCCTTCACTTCCTGGCACCTACTTTCTTATATTCACTATAATGGCTCCTTTTCGAAATAATCATAATGGAAATTCAGATACTTGTAGCAGAGCAAGTGAATTGGTTATAATCAAAGTGTATCCACAAACATAGTATACACAATTAAATTGAAGAATTGCCCCTCGTGCCCGCATCCATTACCCATAAATGTTATTTTGGTTTTATGTTACGCAAGAGTCAGCCTTCCGAGGCTGACAGGAAATATGACCAGTTTCCTTTTTGGCTGTTTTTCCGAATCTCAGCTCTTCATGCAAGTACCCTACTCACAAGAGTATGTGTACTTGCATGAAGAACTGATTTTCA
>JANWJE010000068.1 GCA_025451995.1 Parachlamydiaceae bacterium
AAAGCCCCGGGGTTGAGAGATCGCAAGAGGCATTGTATTGATTTAATACTATGCCTCTTGCGATCTCTCAACCGCGGGAGCTTTCAAGCTAGCCCAAAATTCCAATATTCAACTGGAAGCAGTATATACCTTTTACGACCGTTCATTAGCACAAAAATCAGAGGAAAAAAGGAAGGGTGCAAGGCCGTCTCGGCCTGCCTCAGGGCGCACACACAAGCAGGTCGTGACGACTTGGGCTACGCACGGATTGCCAACTCTAAAATTAATCGTATTCCGCTTTAATTTGTTTCCTCAGAGCTTTTTTTTCCCCATGTTTCTTTTTATTCTTTAATCCTTCCTCTTTTTTAGCATAGGAAATTTTCGTGGCTATTCTTTTTGGCGGACGATAGTTCATTTTAGCCACTTTATCTCGCAATTTTTTCAAACAATGTAATTTATTGAGATATTGGCTGCGCTCTTTTTGCGATGTGACAACGATATTGAAGGGTTCATATATCAAACGCACAGCGCTATCTGTTGTATTGACATGCTGCCCCCCACTTCCGCTGGCGCGAAAGGTTTCTATTTTACAAAGAGAAAGCAATTTGTCGTCAGAATCCGGTAAAATAATTCTTATAAAATCCATACATTCATTTTATCATACAGTTGATTTCTTTTATTTAGAGGATTAAACTATATTAGACCTCTTGCAAGAGGTCTAATAAAAATTGTGAGGACATATGGCAAGAATATTGGCATCTGAATTAGCAAAAGCAGTCGATCAACCTGTCGAATTAAAAGGGTGGCTCAATAATTTACGCCCGTTTGGAAAGATCAATTTTTTAATCCTAAGGGATCGGAGCGGATTTGCACAGATATTAATTGAAGATAAAGAGGAATTAAAAAAGATTGCTCACCTTCAGCCGGGATCAATTTTAAGAGTGTATGGAACCCCGGTTTTATCATCTCATGCAGAATTAGGTGTAGAAGTGATCAAGCCAACTATCCTTGTCGAGAATCCAATCCATGATGTCCCTCCCGTTGAATATAACAAACCTGAAATCCCCTCTGATTTGGATTATATTTTAGATCATCGCCCGATTTCTTTAAGAAATCGACAACTACAAGCTATTTTTAAAATTCAAGCTGAGCTTGTCCACGCCTTTAGATTATATATGCATGATCAAGTGAAAGCCGTTGAATATTTTGCCCCTAACATTTTAGGTGCCTCTTCTGAAGGGGGCTCAGAGTTTTTCAATGTCGATTATTTTGGCTATCCCGCCACACTTGCACAAAGCAGCCAACTTTACAAGCAAATCATGGTGGGCGTGAATGAGCGGGTCTTTGCACTCATGCCCTTTTTTCGAGCAGAAAATTCAAATACGACACGCCACCTCACCGAAGGGAAGCAATTTGAATTCGAAATTGGATTTTTTGACGATTGGCATGAAATCTTAGATATCCAAGAAGGGTGTGTAAAGTTTATGCTTAATTACTTAAATACACATTGCGCAAATGAAATTAAGATATTAGGTGGACATTTAGTCAAAGCCCCACTTGATATTCCTTTTCCAAGAGTCACCTTTACTGAAGCACAAGAGATTTATTTTCAGAGAACGGGAATTGATGAAAGAAATGAGCCGGACTTAAGCCCGGCAGCGGAAAAAGAACTTTGCCGTTATGCAAGAGAAACCTTTGGAACAGATCTCATTTTTATTACTGATTGGCTCACCAGCAAGCGCCCGTTTTATGCCTACCCAACTGATGGCCACCCAATGTTAAGCAACACCTTTGATCTTTTATGCGCCGGCACTGAAATCACATCGGGTGGACAAAGAAGACACACCTATGCATCCATGGTTGAGGGCATTTTATCAAAGGAAATGGATCCTGCCAGTTTTAATGATTATTTGAGTATTTTTAAATTTGGAATGCCGCCACACGGTGGCTTCGGGATGGGCCTTGAGCGTTTTACGATGACAATTCTTGGCCTAAAAAATATTCGTGAAGCTTCTCTTTTTCCTTCAGATCCTAAAAGAATTGCGGGAAATCGTTTAAAAGCAAAACTCTTTTTTGGTTGTGAGAATATCCGCAACGAAATCATTCGTTTGATCAAACACCACCAAATGGAATTCCAACATCTAAGCCATGACCCCACACCCACTTCTGAGGATTCTGCGAAAGTGAGAGGAACTAAAATGGAAGAAGGGGTAAAAGCCTTAATCTTAAGAGGAAAAAACAGCAAAAAGAATTATCAAATCAATATTCCCTCACATTTAAAATTGGATATGAAAGCAGTTGCTGAAAAGCTGGGCGAAAAATGCGAGTTCGAAGATCCCGCCATTATTCAAGAGCGTTTTGGATTAATTATCGGCGGTGTCCCCCCCTTTGGATCATTATTAAATATAGACACCTATTTTGATGAAAAAATCTCTCAAACTGAACGCTCTGCCTTCAATTGCGGATTCCAAACAGAGTCAATTGTAATGAAATCTAAGGATTTAGTTGCCTTAGTCCAACCCAACATCGGTTCTTTCGCAAAAGAGTGAGGACTTGAATTAAAATTACACGTGGTATATACTACATGTATATACATTGGAGGTGTTATGCGAAAGGCTAAAATTTTTATTTCCGGCAACTCACAAGCAGTGCGTATTCCACAAGATTTACAATTTCAGGGAAAAGAAGTTGAAATCATCAAGAGTAATAATGAAATTATTTTGCGTGAGATCCCTGAAAATTTAAGTCAAGCTTATCAGCTTCTGACAGAGCTGTCAGTCGACTTTTTAGAAAATGGAAGAGCAGATCAAGCGCCTCAAAAAAGAGAATTGTTCTAATGATTCTTAAGTATTTATTGGATACCAACATTTGCATTTATATTGCCAAAAAGCAACCCAAACATGTGTTAACAAAGTTTGAACATATGCTTGTCGGTGAAGTTGCAATGTCAACAATTACTTATGGCGAACTATATTATGGAGCGGAAAAAAGTCTACAAAAAGAAAAAAATATAATGATTTTAGATCAATTGACAAAGCTTATTCCTCCAATTTCGATATCAAATGAAGCTGGCAAATTCTATGGGCAAATTAGATCTGAATTAGAACAAAAGGGCATTCCAATACGAAATAATGACTTATGGATTGCATCCCATGCTTTGTCTTTAAATGTAACCCTCATCAGCAATAATTTAAAAGAATTCACCCGCATTCCTAACCTTCAATTAGAAAATTGGGTTTAACCGAAAGTTTTAATAAAACCGAATCACTTGAGTGGATCCTGTAATGATTTCACAGTCGGTATAGAAATGGTGAAGGATTGCGCCGCCATAGGCATATTCCAAGTCATAACTTTGATTAACCATCAGAACAACCCCATTATAGGTCATTGTGGTTTGCAAACCATAATAAGGGCCGTCTAAATTTGTATAGATAACGGTATGGGTGTAATTGCCAATATGGCAAAGCTGACCATTGACATACGCCACTTGTTCGGCATAGGGGTAAAGATAATGACTGGTGCTAAAAATACTATCCAAGCATAAAAAACTTCCCTTTTCTGTTTCTCGGTTTAAAACATCTGAAAGAGCGCCAACCTCAGTTTTTTTACTCAATTCTTCAAAATTAAGGGTGCTCACTTCAAGCGATTTGAACGATTGTACAAGAGAATTAGTTTCTTCTTCTGCAGAAAAACAAAAAGACACAATCGATATTAACAAAAGTATTAATAAAAATTTTATTTTCATTATAAACCCCTTTATCTTTTTTAGATAAAAAGATTATAACGGAAGTTCCTCTTTTTGATGTAACGATTTTTGTTAGATTTTTGATTCTAAGCATTTTGCAGTTCGCGTCGTTGTGTTTGTAGATACTAAAAGCGAATTGCAAATATGCTTAGAATCAAAAAGATACAAAAAGCGGACCATCAAAAAGTGGAACTTCAGTTATAAAGGGTGTTTTGTATAAAGGGAATTAGAAGCTATCCAAGTAAAATTTTCCTTCAATTTCGAGTTCTTTTCGCGCCGGTTTGAACGATTTTGGACCACCAATATTGATTTAATATTGCTGGTCCAAAATCCTTCAAACCCGCGCAGAAAATAATCTCGAAAGTGAATGAAAATTTTATTTGGATAGCTTCATAAAAGGCAAGAGTGCATTTGCACTCTTGCCAAATAGCGAGAACCAAACCTATTCAATACTATTTTCGATGTCTATATGATGCTCAACTTTATGCTGTTTTTTTTCATGCTTTTTAGCTCTGCGCTCTTTGAGCGACATCTGAGGTTTTTTTCTATCTTCTCTCCGATGTTTTGATTCTTTGGCCATACAATCCTCCTTTTGTGTTATCACAAAAATTAATTGGCAAACTTCATTTTAACTCACATTATGCAATTATAATGCCAATTTAAATTTTAAGTCTGCCCACCAAATATCAAAAAGCTTTCATAACTAATTATATTCTATTATGCTCTATTTGTCAAAAATGAGGATTGATTGTGCTTTGTTGGAAATGTGGAGTAGAGTTAGCAACAGAGAGAAAATTATCCTTTCGAGCTGTTTGCGAGGCGTGCGGCACTTCGCTGCATTGCTGCAAAAACTGTCAAAATTACACACCGGGCAAGCCCAATGATTGCTCAATTCCAGGTACCGATTTTATTTCGGATAGAGAAGCGAATAACTTTTGCGAAGAATTTCAACTATTAGGTCAATTTACACCTAAAAAAAAGACAGAAACCAATCCCTTCGATAATTTATTTAAATAAGATGAATTTTTTGATCAGTTCCAAGGGTTAATAATGGTTAACCCTGTTTTTTCGAAATCAGCAACATTTTCTGTGACCATTATGAGTCCATATTGCAGGGCGGTGGCTGCTAGTAGGCTATCAATTATTGGGAAATTAATCCCTTTCTGTTTGAATTCACCTACAAGTGAGCTCCAGCAATGAACGATTTTTAAGTCAAAATCGATAATCCGTCCTGCGAAATCGGGGATAAGATCGTTGGAAAGCCAGTCTTCAAGATCAGACTTGTATTTTTTACGATCTGAGGGTTGATTTGGAATTTTTGCGATGCCTGCTTTAATTTCTGCAATAGAAAACACGCTAAGGTAATATAAACTTGCAGAATGTTTTTCGATCCAAGTTCGTAATAGGGGGTCTGGGTATTTGGACAAGCGTCTCAATTTCGAAAGTATGCATGTATCTAATAAATATGTCACAATTCGATATCCCTTAAAGTTTCCTTTGAACGGGTAAGATCTAATTCAATGTCCGGATGGGGGCAGCGTAAAAAAACATCCAAAACAGATCTATGCGTTCCAAAGTAGTCATTATAGGCCTCTTCATTCAAAATCACATAATGTTTTTTGTTGCGTATGATCACTTGGCTATTATTTTCGTCTACACGATTCAGCACCTCTGAAAGTTTGGCTTTTGCCTCTTGAAATTGCCAGATTCCTTTTTCTGGATTAGGTTTCTCACCAAAATCTGATAACATTGAACCTCCTGACTAGTGATGTCTAGTTTTAGAATATCAAACTGTTTTTTTAATGACAGTTTTTTTTTAAACGACTCTTGTTTTTAAATTGAAGATTCGTTTAATTATGATCATTATAAGCTACAAAGGTTTCCTATGTCATTCATCGTATTAATCGGTAGAGTTTTATTTTCTGCTATCTTTATTATCTCGGGATTGACTCACTTCAACCACGAGATGATTCAGTATGCCGCTCAACAAGGGGTTCCTTTTTCATTTTATCTTGTTCCTCTTTCGGGCGGGTTGGCAATTCTTGGCGGATTGAGCATCTTGCTCGGTTATAAAGCTCGCTTAGGCGCGTGGCTCTTGATTCTCTTTCTCATTCCAGTCACAGCAATGATGCATAGGTTTTGGGACTCAACAGATTCCCAAGAACACATGATGCAGCGCATCATGTTCCTTAAAAACCTTTCCATGCTAGGCGGCGCTTTTATCATCGCTTATTTTGGATCAGGCCCCTTGAGTATTAAAGAATAAGCCAGGGATTTTTCTTTCTTTATTTTTTGAAGGTAGAATTAAATATCGTAAACATAAAGAGAAACTAGATATTATTCATGTTTTAACTTGGAAACCAAGTTCTAATCCAAATGTTGCAGGATATAAAATTTTTCACGGAAAAAAACTGATTAAGACAATCAGACACAGGCAGGCGGATAAATTAACATTGCATCATCAGAAAAATAAAGTCTATCATTATAAAATCGTGGCTTTTACAACTACTGGGGAGAAAAGCAAGCCAGCAAAAGTTAAGTTGCAACCTCACAAGAATGAATAAAGCTTTATTTAAATGAGATTTTCCAACAGCGATGGATTTTTGGGTCTCGAAAATCAATGGGGAATGTTTTTGCTGAAATATCAAGGAGATTGCAATTGGGAAAGAGAGTTGTATCAAAGGTGAATTTTCTTGAATTTGTACTAAAAAATATAACCCCATCTTTCGCAAGCATTTCTAGAGAAAGCGAAATGAGAGTTTGATATTCTTGTTGGATATCGAAGATTTCTTGAAGTTTTTTTGAACGTGAGATAGTCGGTGGGTCGATGACAATGAGATCGTAGGTCATCCCTGTCAATTTTTCTTCTTTAAGGAATTTTAAACAATCCTCCCTTATCACCTGATTGTTCATAAAAGAAAATCCATTCAATTTTAAATTATCTTTTCCCCATTCAGTATAAGTATTCGATAAATCAACACTTTTTGTGAAACGGGCGCCACCTATGGCTGCATAAACTGAAAATGAACATGTATAGGCAAATAAATTTAAGACATTTTTATCTTTAGATAAGGTACCTACCATTTTTCGAGTTTCTCGATGATCGAGAAAAAGGCCGGTATCTAAATAATCGTGCAAATTGACCTTGAATTGAATACCATTTTCATAGACAACGAAGAATTCTTTGGAAGCGCCGTATTTTTCATATTGTCTAGTTTCTTTTCGTTTCGCCCGTATTTTCCAAAAAATGCGTTTACATCCCAAACCAAATAGTTTTTTTAAACAACTCTCAACTTCTTGGATAAAATAAGCTGTTGGCTCTTGGGTTGCCCGCGTAGTTGAAAAAAACTGAATGCAAAAATGACCGGCATAATGATCGACAGCAATGGGATAATGATGCATGTCCCTATCAAAAATGCGAAAGCAATCGGTTTCTGTTCTCTTGGCCCACTTTCGCAAATGGCGATAATTTTTTCTCAAGCAATTCATAAATGGAGAGCTTTTATCCTCCCCTTCTGCAATTTCAGGCAAAAACAGCATCTTTTTCAGCTCTTATTTTCTAGTGATCAAACGATAAATGAATTATAGTTGGTTATTTATATAAAGATAAAGAATTTAGAGATGGACAATAACAATATTCGTTGGATTCAGCGTTTTGCTAATTTTAAAAAAGCTCTCTCTCAGCTTGAAGAAGCGTTATTTATTAATAATGGACTTTTCGGCTAGCTTGATATCCCATCACAGCTTGAAATTCCTATCCTTTGGGACATACATGAGAGAGCGCTTCATAATGCAGAACCCGTCACTACTTTTTTTAGAAAATTAAGCGAGAAACTCTACGGCGCCAAGCAGTAATTTTTATTAGCTTCAGGGTTTAAGCTTCCATGCTTGTTTCACAGGGTAAAGAGGAATATGCGCATCTACATATTGCATCATATTGAGGATTTTTTCGTTCCATTCGACAAGTGTTCCTTTCCAAATCAATTTCGTTGTGAATGCTGATTTGTGAAAGGTCCCATTCTTCCCAATTTTCGGCGCTGTATACATGATGCATATCTGATTGCGAGCCTGAATGATGACGTAACTCTGAAAAGGAATGTTCTCTGAATTTGATTCAATATCGAGAGCCTTCAATAATTGAAGTTGTCTGATGTCGTGCGTGACGATCATCTTCCCTTTCTTGCTATGGTCCATCTCATTGAGATATTGAATAATAGGAATTGAGTTATACACGATATACTGCGTGGAATATAGATTGGGGACAGTATAATCGAGGAGATTGCAAGCAGATTTGACCAATTCGCTTTGAAAAGGGTAATGAGTATTGTTTTTGAAAAGCTTATTCAAGGGTGGAATTGGAAAGGCTGACATAATCGCTAAATCGGTAGCTATTGTGATATTAGTGGTGTAAAAGGAGTTGAATTCAGCATTAACAAAAACCGGAGGCAATTCTCCGTTGAAAGGAGGTTTGTTGATCGCCAGATTCAACCAATTTAAAAAAATCCTCGTTTTTTCCTGCAAAATATTAGGGTTGATATTCGTTGGAGTGGCAGGCACCACTGTTGGGAAAGTTCCTGGCACCATGGCATAGCTCACAGAATCATAGTTATGTCCATCATAGGTATACAAACTATTCGCTTCTTCTTTATCAATGACTGCGGTGAGTTTGACATCTTGATTTTTCATCTGTTGTTTGATTATTTTTCCTGTAAGAAACGTTCTTTGATAAAGGAAGTCGCACCTGATCTCATCCCATTTTTTGCTCCATTTTCCCAATTTCAATTCATTAAATCCTGCTTGGACACAGCGATTAATCGCGCTGATTTGAATCAGGTGTGCCCCCGCTTCCGACAATTGATCGTCCCAGGATATAAAAGGATTTGGTAATGAAATATCATGAGGTAATGAAATTTCTTGTCCATTGACAAAAGGGACACCTTTGAAAGAATGCCTAGTTAGAGATAAAACCTTATAGTCCTCTTGGTTCGGGTGGCTGCGAGGGTGAAAATAGACCCCTCTTTCGCTGCTCAGAACAACTCCATAAGTGCAGCACGGATATCCTAGAACAATAAAGACCAGAGAAAAGAAATGTGTTCTAATGAAGTTCATAGTAGATAGATATCCTTTTTAAGCATTGTTATATAGTACAATGTATTTTATAAGCGTAGAGTTTGTTATGCACAAAAATCCTTTTATTGCTTGGAGAGAACAAAAATGGTCAAAGTAAAGGCTCAAAAAAAGCAGTTGGGGGTCTTAATTGATTATCGATTGTATTAGTGACTTACATGGGTATCAACCCAAATTAGACGGTGCCGATTTACTTATTATCGCTGGGGATTTGACAGCTAGAGATACCAGAGAACAATATTTTGAATTTTTAAAGGCTGTGACGGATTGGTCAAAAATATATAAAATGATCATCATCATTGCCGGCAATCATGACAATAGATTGCAATCTGGGGATGTGCAAATAGAAGATTTTTTCTTGCGAAATGATGTTCAAACTGGTGAAGCAAAGAAGATAAAAAATGTTAAATATCTTTGCGATTCAGGTATAGAATTCGGTGGTTTAAAAATTTGGGGATCGCCCTGGACCAGACGTTTTTCGGGACAAAATCCTGATTGTATGGCATTTTCGGTGAAATCAGAATTTCAATTAAAAGATTACTTTGATCTGATTCCAAATGATATAAATATTTTAGTGACTCACAGCCCTCCTTATGGAATTTTAGATACGTGCAGCAATGGACGAGTCGGAAGTGAAATTTTGAGACAAGCTCTGTTTAGAATAAAACCGAAATTGATGGTATTTGGACATATCCATGAGAATGGAGGAAAGGAGCTTGACTTGACGATGACCCGATGTGTAAACGCAAGTTGTGTTAACGAATATTATCAGCATGTCAATAAACCAGTCAGAATCATATACGGGGACCTTTCGCAGGATTGGGTCGAGCGATCAACTTTGCATTGAAATTCATCAGCCTTTAACTTTTTCTCTTTCTTGATACAGTCCGATAAAGTTTTCTGTTAACACATGATCGATATTAAATCCTTCAATACTCTCGATTGCCTTTGCTAATTTATAATTTTTTTCTTGCATTGCTTCACTAATTGAAAGACTGCTGAGTTTTTGATTATTCTCCTCTTGAAGACCATTCTCTTCATCAATCATCTTTTTTAGACTTTTTGCTAATTCTGCATGATCATGCATCGTTTTTAGATTTGTTATTGCATCATCCAAGCGAACGATTTCTTGTCTATCTGCAGTAATTTCTTTTTTTAAATTATCAATTGTTAGTACTACATCTGGCTTTTTATTCTTTGGGCCATCAATAGAAACTGTTACATCCACTATAGCACCGCTTTCCAGAACAGAAGCTCTTGCTTCAAAACGTCCATTGCTTCGTTCATCAAATGCGACTTTAAATTCAATAGGGGGAGGTATATCAAATACTTTGTGTTCTTTGCTGCCTATATCTGATAATATTTGATTAGCCCTATCCACTCCTCTCTGAATAGCATCCAAACCATGTTTTGCCGAATCAGCAGATAAAATAAATGAAGGAGTAATGAGCACAATCCCTCCGCCGAAAACTTCAACGCCGCTGGCAATCAATTTTCCTCTTTCAGACATCGTGTATATTACTTTATTAAATCCTTTATTGATATTTTTTTTTGTATCGCTATAAAACCCATTTCTTGAATTATCAATGAGACGAGGTTCTTTATAGGGCAAATTTGGCTGCCGATAGTTAAATTGATAAGATCTTACCTCTCCAAAAATATGCCAAAACCCATCTGTTATCGCGAAGCTATCGCTTTGCCAATTCTTTTCCCAATAACTGACATTTGTATCAATATTTAGCTCATCTTCAATCTTGTTTTCTGCAGATGTTACAGATGTTTCTCTAGCCTTTTTTGAATTCGAAAGCTTTGTGATTTCCTCCTTTAATTTTTGTTCATTCAACGTTGTTTTTTTTAAAGTTTCATCTAATAAAATTTGATGCCTTTTTTGCTTTTCTTGAGATTCTCTTATTCTCTTTTCGCAATGTAGCGCGTCTGTTCCTTTAGAAAGTATTTGGCCAGCAAAATGTTGAAAAGCCAATCGGTTGTCCCCTCCAATGATATCAGAGCTAAATTGGCCTTTTTCTATCGAGGTTTTTTTTTGTATTTCGTCGATTAATGATTTTCTCGATTTTCCGTCATCTAAAGGATCAAAATCAGTAATAATATTGGATTCATTTTCAATCATTAAATCGATGAGTTTTTTTTCTTGTAAAGATACTAAGTTTTTTCTTTCCCCCAAATCCTTAGATAATCTTTTTAAATCAAAAATAACCGATTCTTTATCGACTGGCTTTACTTTCCATCGCGGTTCTTTTTCCCAAGGCCAATTTTTTTTAGGTTTTTCTATTTCGGAATTCGTAATGATAAAAAAAATCGATTCTGCACAATTTTCAGGGTGTTTAAGAAATGTTCCTAAAGTTTTTGCTAAATTTTTAAGATTTTTACCTCTCCCTATTTCTAAAGCTGCTTTGGGTATCATCACCACAATGCCTTTGATCGAATTGGCCATTTGTGTGGTTGTATATAGGTTATGTGAAACAGCTATTTCATATTCAATTCCTCTATTTTCATCAAACCCCGGACTATCGCAATTGCAAGCACCCTCTTCGCTAATTTCAGCTTGAGTAAACAAAGTTTTCGAGTTGTTTGTGTGCCCAATAGGGAAAGTTGCTTCTCCATCGACTACAATAATAGAGCGCTTTGGATTTTCAGGATGAGGCTCTCTTTTCATTGTATGCCCATGCATATAATTTGTATTTGTGCTTTTGAATGATCCTGTATCGCCTAAATATAAAATCAAATCTTTTCCTTTAATTTTATCCAGCATATCGATCGATTGAGCCTGCAACTCTTCAAATTTAGCATAATCGAAAGTCTCATGATTAAATTTTAATTCTTTATCCCCTGCTTTTTCTGCATGAGCAACTTGAGCATTGCATACTATGGCGCCTGTTACACCCAGCGCTAAGCAAAAAATGGCAATATGCTTGGAATGCGCAGATGAATTTTTCAAATGTGTCATTTCAGTTAAGCTGCTTCCAAAAGCAAATTGTGTATATTGCTCTTTGAATGGGAAAAAAGGGAGAACTTTAACTTTTGAGCATATGTTCCTAATTTGAAAATCTCTTTTCGTTCTTTGGAATGCGTTATAAAATAAATGAGTTGAAATTCTTGTTTGATTTGACGTAAAATTAAACATGTTTTTTCTTTAGTTTTTATTTTTGTATAATTTTTTTTTAAATTTAAGCAGTAGAACGAAATATTGTTATAAATAGATCAATATTTAGTCAATAAGGTTTATTATGAATGCAATTAAAAGCATCCCAATAAGATTAGCGACCCCTATTCTAATTAGAATGTGCGATAGAAGAGAAATAACAACTAAATTCTCACCAATTTTTTTTAATCCAATTGAATCTAACGTGATTTTAAATAGGGTAAAACAAAAATCTGATCATTCGCAAAATAAAAAATATACGTTGGCAGCAGCAATTGTTTTGGGATTAAATATTATTTCCTTAAATAGTGCAGAGTGTGCTGTAGATAAGCAAAAAGTTACAGATTTTTTACTCAGTCAAACATTTGAAAATCTTCTTAAATTAATCCTCGGACTTTCAAGTGAAACTGCCGGTATTTTAGCTAGTATTTTAGAACCTCAGATGCTCGGAGATCCTGAAAGTGAAATGTTTCAAAAAGAACGCCAAGCGCGAGGAAAGGCAATGCAAATGGAAGCGAATACACATTTAAAAAACATACAGAGCCTGCCCAAGAGCGCTAAATTGTCAATGAGCCAAATGGATATTATTAAAAGTATTTGTCCGTTAGATGTGGAACCAGGAGTCATATTTTTGGGCCGCTATATCCCCTATTCTAAACTCCATAAAGCTATTCAAGAGGCTCAAAAGATTGAGAAAAGAAATAAATAATGCGCATCACACACTTTTTTAAAGACTGGCGATGCTTAATACCAATTATTCTCAAATCAAATGTAAAATCTGATTTAAACCTTAAAACAGACATTTTAAAGAGGCAAATTTTTACCGGCGGCGAGCCGGTAAAAAGGAATCGAAAAGGGAGGAACTTTTTTTATGGATTTTCAAGCTTTTTATTCTTACCTTCTGCAATTGCAATGAGCAGTACCCAAGCAAATTGCGATTCTAATACTCTTACTTTCAATGCTGAAACCAAACATTGGCTATACCGGGATAATATAAGTGCTGTATCATTTCTATCAAAAGGAAAAGCTCTTTTACAAATAGAAACTGAGGAAGTCATTTTTTCTTTTAATTTTAAAGTCTTAATGTATCAACCGGGGAATAGTATTTTCTGCCAAACAAATGCAAGGATCTCTTTTGAAGGGCTGGATAAATCAGGAAATCTATTATGGAAAACAGGAATTTTTGATTTTCAATCATCTTATTTAGGTGAAAGGGAATTTGTTTTTGAAAAAAATATTAAAAAAGAGATCTTAGCGAAGACTTTTAAAATACAAACAGTCTTCCATTGCGAGAAACCCGACCTTGAATATAGACATGACCCTTCACATTAGACTTCTTTCGAAACTGCAATCCCGTGCCTCTGCCTGTGCCTGTGCCCGTGCCCGATTAATTTATTTTGGTAAGAATCGGTGTCTAATCGGGAAGGGGCGGGCACAGGCAGAGGCACAGGCACAGGCACAGGATTTTAGTTTCGAAAGAAGTCTATTAAATTGCCTGTATTTGGGCAAAATCGCTCTTAAATGAGTTTGATTTTTGGATTCAACCCCAAAAATCGGCAGGAATTGCAATCCATGATGGGGGCTTTTCCAAAAAAAAGTCCCCATCATGGCTTGAAATTCCTATCCCTTCAAATCCAAACCTGTTTCCTTGATTAACTGGCTATAGGCTTCTTGAAGTTCGAATTTCGCTTGGTTGACCTCTTGTTGAGAGGTATGGAGATCTTTGATGGTTTCTCTAAATTCAAAGGGAGACATCATCCCTAATTGATTTTTCTTTTTTGCCATCTTTATCCCTTCAAGGGACAAATCAGCGCCATCTTTTGCATTCTGATAAG
>JANWJE010000069.1 GCA_025451995.1 Parachlamydiaceae bacterium
GAGTTCTTTTCCTCTAGGAGCTCGCAAAAATAGTTGAGCCATATTAGTCAATATGGCTCAACTATTTTCGGCAGCCTGTGCGAGCTCCTAGAGAGAAAATAATCTCGAATCTACTGCCCTTCTAAGGCAGCAATCAGGGTCTTGGCGTCTTTATTGCCAAATTACCCAATATGCTCTCAAAATTTGGCAATAAATCCATCCAAAAATCTTTCATTTTATCAAACAAAGCGAATTATGCAAGAGGTCTAATAATAATCATCAAAATCATCATTGTGGCTGCCCATCCTTGCTCAGATTCTCCCCCTGCAATGGGCTTTTGCGTTTCTGGATTGATAGCATACATACACTCACTGCATCCTCCAAGCCTTTTCTTCCACTTGTCTCGGTTTAGGTACTCATTTGCGTGATGAGCCAGAATTCTAACCTTGTTTCAAATCTCCATAAATTATATCTTAGAGTTAAGATCTAAAAAAGGCTGGAAAAAGTAGATTATGAATCAAAAAAACCCTTTAGTAAAAAGATTTTTTGAATCACCTAAACAAAGTTTTTTTCTTTTTGGTCCCAGAGGGACAGGAAAGTCGACTTTGATGCAGTCTTTATTTCCTAATGCATTGTACATTAATCTTTTACTGTCAAAAACTAGAGAAAGATTTCGCGCATTTCCAGATGAGTTAATTAAAGAAGTCAAAGCCTTTTCAAACTCATTAATTGTAATCATCGATGAGGTGCAAAAAATCCCAGAGCTTCTCGCTGTTGTTCATTCACTCATCGAAGAAAAGTTAGGTTTTGTTTTTATTTTGACCGGTTCCTCATCTCGCAAGTTAAAACGGGGTGGCGCAGATCTTTTGGCAGGAAGAGCGTTAATAAAATTTCTTGACCCTTTTATGGCCTCGGAACTAAAGGATGCATTCTTATTAGAAAGGGCTTTAAAATTTGGCATGCTCCCCTTAGTTTGGGAATCTGAAGAACCTATGGAAGCGCTCTATTCCTATGTAAGCGCATATATCGACGAGGAGGTTCAAGCTGAGGCTTTAGTTAGAAATGTAGGACAATTTTCCCGTTTTTTACATGTCATTAGTTTTTCCCATGCACAAATTCTAAATGTCAATAACATTGCGCGCGAAAGCTCTGTCAAAAGACATACGGTTGATAATTTTATCACTATTTTAGAAGATCTTTTACTTGCAGTGCGTATAGAGGTATTCAGTTTTAGAGCACAAAGAGAGCTCTCGCAACATCCAAAATTTTATTTTTTTGACGCTGGCATTTTCCGCGCTCTTCGTAAAATAGGACCGGGTGACCGTTCTGAAGAAATTGAAGGGCCAGCACTTGAGGGACTGGTCTTCCAGCATTTACGCGGTTGGTTGCATTACACAAAGGTGAAGCATGACCTCTATTTTTGGCGAACCAAATCAGGTCTAGAGGTCGATTTCATCATTTATGGCGAAACCAATTTTTACGCAATAGAAGTTAAAAACAATTCTACAGTTTCCCCTGAAGATCTTCGGGGCTTAACACATTTTATCGAAGACTATCCCAACGCAATCCCACTATTACTCTACAGAGGACCCAAAGTTTTACATAAAAAAATTTTGTGTTTACCAGTGGATGAGTTTCTCAAGCAATTAAGGCCTAACTTCCCTATTTTCTCTTGAGTAATAATTATAAAAATCTTCGATGGCAGAAATCATCATTGTGGCTGCCCATCCTTGCTCAGATTCTCCCCCTGCAATGGGCTTTTGCGTTTCTGGATCGATAGCATACCACTCACTGCATCCTCCCAAGGCCATCAACTTGTCCCTTTGTTCCTCTGCCATGTTAAGCGATCTTTCTGTATCCATGCTGATAAGAGCTTTTACGACTAGCCATGAGATATGCGGCCAAACCACTTGTCCCTTAACTCTTTGTAATAGAAGGGATTCATCCTTTGTTTTTCCACTAATGGGAACGAATACTTGCACACCGATGGGTGAATCCGCAGCTTGAAAAAGGTCGATGACCTGATCGTAGTGCACCTTATCGATTAATCTTGCTAAAACGGCTAGAGCTAAGGATTGAGGATCAACTGTTTTTCCTTCAATAAATGTTGGATTTTCCTGTTTAACGATTCCAGCCACAGGGGTTGGATTAACAGGCTGATCCAATGCAATTTCTGCACGATTTCCAGGAAGAAAATCAATGGGTTGAAATGCGTTATTATTAAAAAAGAAGTGAGTCTGAATCGATTGCCGCAGGCGATTTAATTCATTCTGAAGATGATTTGAAAAATTTTCTGGGTCTTGGGTCCATTGCTCAAGAACACTATTAGGATTTCCACTTATCTTTTTATCAGTTGCAAGTGCTTGAGAAATTGTACTAAGGAATGAATTTTTAATGATCGGTGCATGGTCGACCAGCTGTTCCAAGGCTTGATACCAAAAAACAGCATTGGTCAGAACTTTTGAATCATAGAGAATATCTGCAAAAATATCCCGTGAATCTGCACCGCGGGGAAGCCCATCCTCTGGATCAATGACATTGGAGTATAAGTAGAAAACAGCTTGTGCCAGTGATTCGCTAAATTCATTTAAGAGGGCCTGTTTATCTTGTGAATGTTTATTTAAATAGGTAAAAAAAGCGCGGATATAATGGATTTCACTATCGCGCGTTCCGGGAGTTAAATTTTCTAATTCACCGGCGATATATTTAACTAAAGAAAACGACGGTTCGGGAACTTTTTGATTGGTTACTTGGTTTTTGAGTTGTGTTTGGAATTGGATAAGGCGTTGATAATATAGGACTAATTCATCGCGAGTCATTGTATCTAAGTGTAAGTCTTCAATGTGTATTCCATTGAATAAATCAATCTCGTTGGGCAAGGGGAAACTTGATAAAATGGCGGGTGAGACTCTTTCGCAATATTTCCACAACAAAATTTGCAATGCAGGCTTTTCCATTGTCCCTCGGATCCGCTGTCTTAAGAAATGACATTGATTGTCTTCAGCGATACAAACAATGGGCAGGTTGCCAAATCGATTGAAGGTTTCATAGCCATTGTTATATAGATCATGCTGATGATATTGCACTTTTTTTAAAGTGAGGAGTGCTTGTAAAAATTGATCATTAAATCCCATGCTAAGGTAAATAGGGGCCATATAATCCGCATCTCTTGTCCACAACATGTCCATGTACCGAAAATTACCGGAAGCTGTCACGCCTCTTTCTGCACATTTAATCACAATTTGCTGGGCTCTTTGGACCATCGTTTGTTCGTTTAGGGCATTCAAAAAGCACTTGGAAAGAAAATATTCACGTGTGCGAGGGCCTTCAGGACTGTCTTTTGTCCAGGTAGGATATAAATCAATTTTTTTATTCACGCGAGGCATGATGATCTCGTGGTATTTCATCACCGCTTGATCAAAACTCTCTTGATCTCCATTGTCCAGGTGTTCGAATTCGGTTCTAACGCCGTGGCCTCTTTTTATGATCACTGGGCAAGAAGGATTGTTATTTTTAGTTGCGATAAAGCAGATATCAAACCAATGAGATCCCGGCTGGCCCAATGCTATTGGTTTCACTAATCCATTTTCCATACCAACTGCTATTACTTTTTGATTTTCATCCAG
Source organism: Parachlamydiaceae bacterium (assembly GCA_025451995.1). Classification (GTDB taxonomy): domain Bacteria; phylum Chlamydiota; class Chlamydiia; order Chlamydiales; family Parachlamydiaceae; genus JANWJE01. The sequence goes on from JANWJE010000069.1 coordinate 3,606, forward strand.
ACGCGTATCTAAAAAATGCTTCCAACAATCATTCATCCGATGAATTGCACCGAATCCGGTTTGCCTTGCGCCGAAAGGTTGGCCAATAGCCTTTTGAGATGCCCAATCCACAATTCCTGGATCTGCGTTATGGGGAATCGCTCTTAAGCAATTTAACGGATGGCCTGACTTATTTAATGTTTCCAGGGCAGCATGAACTTTGTTTGGATTAGTAGAACCGATAAATACATTGATGCTTGGCGTCATAAACTTTCCTTTATTTTATGAATAAATTCTTGATTGACAAGATTCACTGCGCTTTGAATGCCATTATAAAAACCCTCCACAGAGGTTTGGCCATGGCATTTCACGACCACCCTCTCAATCCCACAGACGATTGCACCCTCATAGTGATGAATGTCAAAAAACGAGGACGATGGGTCAGGAATCATTCCTTTCAATTTATTGAGAATAAAAGAAGAAACACCTTCGGTTGTTTTTAAAAGAATATTACCGGTAAATCCATCCGTGACAATAACATCCACATTCCCTTTAAAAATGTCTCTCCCTTCGATGTTTCCAGCGAATATCATTTCTTTATTTATGTCCATCTGCTGTAGTATTTGGTAAGCTTCACGCAGTTCCCTTGTTCCCTTTTTTGATTCAGTTCCAATATTTAAAAGGCCAATTTTTGGAAATTCAATCCCCTGACATCTTTGAAAAGCCACCCCTAATTGTGCAAATTGAATGAGATGAAATGCCTTACAGGCTACGCTTCCACCTACATCTATAATGACAATCCTCCCCTTTTCTGTAGGAAGAACCGCTAAAAGCGCAGGCCGTTTAATTCCGGGTAATAGAGGGAGGGTAAGCGTTGAGGCTGTGATAATGGCTCCCGTATTCCCAGCGGTAACGAAAGCATCGATTAATTTTTTTTTTAAATGTTTAAATCCTAAAATCAAAGAAGATTGTTTTTTTTTTCGGAATGCAAAGAGTGGGTCATCTTGCATCTCAATTGAGTCCTGAGAAATACAGAAATCAATATGAGAGCCGGCTTGCAGTTTAATCGATTGCAATGCCGTTTGTGTAGCAAATAACTTAAAATGAATTTTAGGAAAATCAACAACTATTTGTTGAACTGCTTTGAACAATTCTGCCGGGGAGCAATCACTCCCCATTAAGTCAATCCCTATATGCAAGCAGATAATACCTCTTTAGAAAGACCTCTAGTGTCTAATTGCATAAATTCGTTTACGATAACGAATTGATGCAATTAGACACTAGAAACGGCAGTTGCATCACTTTATACCGAAACAACTTCAAAACTTGGTTTTTTAGCGCGCCAAAGTCCCGGGGTTGAGTGATCGTAAAAGGCATTGTATTGATTTAATACTATGCCTTTTACGATCGCTCAACCACGGGAGCTTTCGCGCAGCTAAAAAACCAAGTTTTGAGGTTGTTTCGGTATATCGCCTTGAACTGCCGTTTTTAGGATGATTAAGCTTCTTTTTGAGCAGGAGCTTTTTCGCCATAAGTCCCACAACCTTGGCAACTGAAATGAGGACGGCGCGGGTTGCCGCAATTAGCACAAGTAGATAAATGTTTTGGTTTTTTTGCATGATGAGCACGCTTTGAATTTTTACGTGCATTTGACATGCGATTACGTGGAACTGCCATGGTTAACTCCTATAACATTATTTCCAATCAAAATCTGCAAAGGGTTGATACCCTTCTTCTTCAGATAAATCGGAAGGCGCTTTTAAATATTTTTGAAATTCATTTCTTTTTTTACATTTGCCGCTATTGCATTCGGCGAATTGAGGGACTTCTAAAAGAAGAGTCTCTCGCAATAAACTTTTAAAGTTATAAACTCCAGATTTAATCTCTTCAATAGGTTCGCTATAATAAAAATCTGTAATTTCTATAGGAACTCCAACGGGCTCGTTACAAATTAAACAAGGGATAGTAGCACAAGTATCAATATTCCAGTGAAGAATCAATTCATTTTCAGCTAGAGAGGCTGTCCCTTGCAAATTAACAGGTTGATTGAAGGCTAAATCGACTTCGCTGACCTCTAAAAAATCAGGATCAAATCGCTCATCAATCCTTTCCTCATGGCCATCCCTGAGTTGTTCAATAAAAATTTTAAAAAGGTCGTCCATAGTATGAGGAAAATATTAGAAGGATCAATTTTAAAAAATTCCCCCTTTTTTTTCCAGAAGAAAGGAAGTTCTTCTTTTAGAACCTGTTCAAAATCTCAGGGTTCGTCGCTTTTTGGGATGATTTTGGCCGATTTTCGATATTACCCCTGAAATTTTAATCGAAAAGCGGCTCAAAAGAACCCGAAAATCGACTGAACCTGAGATTCTGAACAGGTTCTGAGATTTTTTTTTGTGGAAAAGAACATCGGCAATCGTTTAATCTAAGATTAAAATTTATATAACAACTAAAACACTGTTCGTCAACGATAGGTTTTATATTTTCAGAGACTATACAAATCAATATGAAAAATGAGGCATGAAAGTTAACTTTTCACCCTTGATGTATTGTTCTCTACTAAAATTTTGTTCATCATCTTATAAACAGAGTAATGCGGATAAGATTATTATATACTCCGTCCAGTTGAAAGCTGGAAAATTTAACAAGGAAGCGACCTGATTTTGCATCAGGGAAGCCGGTGCCGAAGCAGCACAACTTAAATAAGTTGTGCGATGCAGGCAGATGCAAAAGCAGAGCCAGGCCGACGCAGTAAAATTTCCAGCTTTCAACTGGACGGAGCATATACAATACACACCTTCATCCTATCTATTGACGAATTTTGTGTTTTTTCGGCCAAAAGGGAACGAAATGCACGAAATTTTATTAAATATTGAATCGAAAGAAATGAGATATGCTCTCCTTAAAAATGGGGAGTTGCGAGATCTCATCATTGAACGCAAAAAAGAACGCCAGCTCACTGGCAATATTTACCGCGGAAAAGTCAAAAATATTCTTCATAATATCCAATCGGCTTTTATCGATATCAATGAAGGAGAAAATGGATTTATCCATATTTCCGATATCATTGAAAATACAAAAAAATTTGAACAACTTTTCGATATGGACTTTGATCTTGACTATGATATCAAAACTTTGAATGAAAAAGAGCAGCAAAATCTAGGGATAGAACAAATCATGAAACCGGAACAGCCTGTCTTAGTTCAGGTTGTTAAAGAGCCAATTGGTTCCAAAGGGGCCCGATTGACTTCAAATATTTCCATTGCCGGCCGCTACCTCGTTCTTCTTCCTAACTCGTCGCATCGAGGAGTTTCTCGTAAAATCGAAGATCGAACAGCAAGAGAGCGGCTCAAGAAATTAATACGCGCCTTTGAAATGCCGCAAGATATGGGCTTAATCTGCAGAACAGCCAGTTCTACAGCAACAAAAGAAATGCTAATAGCAGAAGCTCATGATCTATTGAATAATTGGCAAACAATCATGGAAAATTTTCAAAAGGCAGCGGAGCCAACGCTTCTTTATGCTGAATCTGATTTAATAAAACGCGCAGTCATTACCGCCATTGATAAAAACTATGATCGCATTCTAGTTGACGATTATAATACCTATCAAAATTGTAAAAGATTGTATCAACGCTACGCGGGCGAACATTCCTTGAGGATTGAATATTACAGAGATAAAATACCGATGTTCGAGCGTTTTAACGTAGAACGAGAGATAGAGAAGACGCTTAGGAGAAAAATATGGCTGCCAAGTGGTGGATACCTTTACTTTGATCGAACAGAAGCGATGTATACAATTGATGTTAACTCCGGACGAAGCAATACCAATAAAAGTGATGTTGAAGAATCCTTGTTGCGAATCAATATGGAAGCTGCAGAAGAAATCGCAAGGCAACTTCGTTTAAGAAATATCGGCGGATTAATTATTTGCGATTTTATCGATATGCGTTTAAGAAAAAATCAGAGGCGGCTACTGGAGCGTCTCAAAGATTGTATGAAAGAAGATTCCGCAAAATGCACAATTCTTGGGATGAGTGAATTTGGGTTAGTAGAAATGACCAGGCAAAGAAATAGGGGCTCTTTAATGCAAACCATATTCACATCCTGCCCTTATTGTATTGGGAGTGGCATGGTAAAATCATATGAAAGCGTTTCCATTGAGATTGAAAGAGCTTTAAAGAAAATTATCAACTGTGAAGAGCAATTTGCACTCAAACTAGTTACCCATCCACACATTGACCAATATTTAACTCCTATTGATAAAGAATTTTTCTTAAAATTTGCCGCCACTCATCAAGCTCACCTTGATTTTGAAACTGATGATCGTTTGCATCTCAATGATTGGATGTTTTATTCAACTATTAATAATCAACGGATCGAAGTTTAAGATAACGAATGAATACACCAACACCAAAGCTTGTTCGCTTAATTAAGGAATTTCAAAAGAATTATCTTGATGCAATTTCTTCATTACCGGACAAAGAAAAAAGATTGAAAGATTTAGAAGTTCTCATTCAACTTATTTTTGATCAAATTAGACACCCTCATTCCTTTGAAATTTTTCACAAAGCGATTAGGAAGCCATTTGATTATTATCAATTTGGAAATGACTTCATTCGCCCATTTATCGATTTTTGCCATTCAAAAATTTTGGGGGAAGAGAATCTTCAAAGAATTGAACACCAGATTAAAGAAAAAGAAAATGTCATTCTTTTAGCTAACCATCAGACTGAACCGGATCCCCAAGTGATTAGTTTGTTGTTGGAAAATAAACATCCCCACTTAGCAAGCGAAATGGTTTTTGTTGCGGGTCATCGAGTCATCACCGATCCAATGGCGATCCCTATGAGTTTAGGTCGCAATCTATTATGCATTTATTCAAAAAAGCACATTTCTTATCCGCCGGAAAAAAAAGAGGAAAAAATTCTTCATAATCAACGGACATTAAAACAAATGCAAGAATTACTCAATCAAGGGGGGTATTGCATTTATGTCGCACCAAGCGGTGGTCGAGATCGAACGGATGGATTGGGAAATATTCAATTAGAACCTTTCGATCCCCAAAGCATTGAACTCTTTTGGCTTTTAGGCAACCACGCCGAAAAACTGACACATTTTTACCCCTTGGCGTTAAAAACCTATGATTTAATGCCGCCACCTCGCCTAGTGGAAAAAGAATTAGGCGAACAACGAAGTATTCATTTCACTTCTGTTTTTTTAAGTTTTGGGGATGAAATTGACATGGTACATTTTCCCGGTAGCGAAGAATATGACAAGAAAACATTCAGAAAAAAAAGAGCAGAATGGATTTGGCATGAGGTATGCCGCCAATACCGCTCTTTTTATAGTCCGTCCAGTTAAATCCTAGAAAATTTTTTGTTTTATTAGGCCTCTTCATCAAAGATTGAAAAAGATTCATCTTTGGGAGCCATTGTCTCAGCCATTTTATCCATCCCATCCGCTAAAGTATAGGGAGAGATTTGAGCTCCTGCTCTAAACCCAAGCATTAATCCGGCAGTGATTGGGAATAATACCCGTGCATAGGTCACAGCAATGACGACTGCCAAACCTTTAACCCCGGTTGGCAACGTTTCTGAAATACGGCCTAATTTTTCCTTTATTCCTTCTAATTGTTCCGGAGAAAACGAACGAGCGACCAAACCAAAGACAGCAACGCCTGAAACAACTATTGGATGTGCTAAAGCTAAAATAGCACATGCTGCAACGGAAGAAATCATTTGAAGCATAGCAATGCGCACTTTACCATCGGGTGATTCACAAAATTCCTTAAATTGATCAACTTTCTTGTCAATTTTTGTCATTTCTTTATCAGTGATCGCTTCCCAAAATGTCCCTGTTGCATTTGGGGCTTCCATCTTGTCTTCTGTTGATGCAATTTCATAATCAATCTTAACGGGTAAAGAAGCAGCACATGCATCGATGTTTTTCGCAAGGGTAAAGGGTGAAATTTTAGATCCAATATCGCTTCCTGCCAAAATACCGGCGGCAACAGGAAATACAATCGGAAAATAAACAAGCGAAACAACAACTGCCAAAGCTTTTACCTCAAGCGGGATCATTTCCGATATTTTAGTAAATTTAAATTTTATCCCTTCCACTTGTTCCGGAGAAAAGCTGCGAACAATTGTACCAAGACATGCAGAAGTTAAGACTGTCACTGGGTAACGTCTCCCCAAAATAAAGGCTGAAGTGATCGAAGAAATTGTTTGTACCTGTGCAAATACGGATTTACCTACTACACTTTGAGAAAATTTTTCTAAACGTGAAACTTTGTCCTCGATGCTAGACATGAAATTATCGACATATTCTTCCCAAAGACTTCCTGTTGTATTAAGCGAACTTGGGGCAATCATATGATTTCCTTTTTTGGTTAACAATAAATAAATGACTATTGTATTTTAAAATTAATTAAAAAACAATTAATTTTTTTATTAATTGTTTTTAAAGAATTAATTAATTTTAATAACCGTTCACGGGGTCTAGCAAAGCTTAAAACGTTGATTACGAGGTGCAGATGGAAATCAAAAAGCGCAGCGAATAGCCAAAAATAACTATTTGCGAGCATTTTTGATTTTCCAGATGCCCTTAGAATCACATTTGAAGCCTGCTAGACCCCGTGAACGGTTACTAATTTTATGCTTCAATCAATTGATATTCTCTTTCTGCTTGTTTGGTGACATGTCTTCCGAGTTTTTTTGTCGCTAGGATAGAAATTCCGATCATCACCACGGCAGTAATACCAACGATTGGCACATGGCCGGCTGTTGACCCGAATGTGATGAGTAAAATTTGGTACAAGCAAGAAGATCCTGACTTCCCCAAACGAGAACCTACACTATCAATCACAGACTTAGCCCTCATCCGTTCCTCTGAATCGATCGAAAGAAAAGCCATTTCCTTGCACATGTCAAAAATAGTATATTTTGCAGTTAATGCTAAGATATAGTAAATGGAGCCAAGGGTCATAATAAAATAGAGGGATTCCATATTGAAAAAAGAGGCAAAAGACGTTAAATAGTCCTCAGGCAATTGCATGGAAAAGAAAAAGACAAAACTTGTTAAAAATAAACTGACAGGTGTTACAAGGGCAATTTTCGACCAATTAAATACTTGAAAAATCCAGCGAGAAAGCAGCGACATACAAACAGCCATAATTCCAATAATAGAAGTCAGTTGGTTGACATATGCATTATAAGCTTGAGGTGAGGGATAAACTGATTTTATTGTTTCCTTCCATACCACTTCAATCAAATTGCTCGTTAACCCGAACCCTACAACAAGTGTAGCAATACATAGAAGGGGTTTTGAGTGAACAATGCACATTAAACTTTCTTTAAAAGTCATGTTGAGATGTCTTTTTTTTCTTTCTTTTGGTGTTTCATGGTTTTCTTCTTTAGATAGCCGTCGATTGATTGACATGATCCCAATACCGCATAGAATGACAAGGGTAATGACGATTTGCATCGTCTCTTGCCAAGTAAGAAAACCCATCAGCGAATGGCAAAGATAATGGGATGTTTGCCCGGATAAAATCCCCGCACAATTTCCGACAAAAACACAGATGGGATAGAAAATTTTAGCTTGCTCTGGACTCGTGATATCGTTGAGGTACCCCCAAAACAAAACAGTTAATATCATCATGGCCCATAATTCGGCAGCGAGATAAAAAAAAGTATATATCCAATAAGAAATCATTGATATAAACCCCTTACACCCTACAGGAAGAACTAAAGTGAGCGCATCAGATAAATGATTCAAATATAAACTTTCTCTATGAGGATATAAGAAAAATGCAAATAAGGCATAGGCAGTGAGAAGAAGAGAGACAAAAAAATAAAGAGTTTTCTCCCTTCCAAATTGCTGGTAGATCTTAGAAAAAATGTAACTAGAGAGAAATGCAAAAGGCAATATCACCCAAATTTTTAAAAACGGGATCACTTGCGCCCCCGCATCGCTAGAGGTAATAACAAGAGTGTCTTTCAAGTCTTTTAAAATGTGATAGACGAAAATAATTAAAAAGAATTGCGCTAAGATAAACAACTTTTTTAAGTTATTCTTGTCACTCCAAATTTGCGCATAAAATGCAGAAATTTTGTTAAAAAAAAGAGTGTTAAATGATGTAAATTTATTTTGAATTTGATTTTTCATGAACTTTTTTTTTTGCAAGGATTTTGCAAAAAGAAAAAGTTAAAGATTGTTAATTTCCATTTAATATATATATTTTATTAAAATATGTCAATAGACCTCTTAGAACCTGTTCAGAATCTCAGGTTCAGTCGATTTTCGGGTTCTTTTGAGCCGCTTTTCGATTAAAATTTCAGGGGTAATATCGACAAGAGTATATAACCCCTGAAATTTTAATCGAAAATCGGCCAAAATAATCCCGAAAAGCGACGAACCCTGAGATTTTGAACAGGTTCTTATTAAGCAGGAAGTCTAAAAATATGATTGTCCCTTTTTCCTATTGGCTCGGATTCACTCTCTTTATCCTGGTTCTTCTCGTCATTGACCTCTTGAGATTTGGAAGAAATGATCGCTCTGTTGGAATTAAAGAAGCTTTAATATCATCAGTCTTTTGGATATTTCTCGCTGCCCTGTTTGGAATTTGGGTATACTATCAATTTGGCTATGAGCCCTCTTTAAATTTTCTTACAGGCTATTTACTTGAAGAATCGCTTAGCACTGACAATCTTTTTGTTTTTTTACTTATTTTTACACATTTCAAAGTTCCAGAAAATGCTAAGCATAAGGTTCTTTTTTATGGAATACTCAGTGCAATTGTATTTAGAGGGGTGTTGATTTGGGGAGGAATTGCACTTTTGCACTCCTTTGAATGGCTTTTTTTATTCTTTGGTATGTTTTTAATCATTGCGGGATTTCGACTTTTTCTTCAAAAAAAGGATTCCAAACGTTTTGATAAAAGCTTTTTGTATAGAGGAATTACAAAAATTTTCCCTTTAACAGACGCGTATGTTGGTCACTCCTTTTTTATTCATACCCAAAAAGGGATAAAAGCCACCCCCCTCTTTGTTGTTTTATTATTTATAGAAATCACCGATTTAATCTTTGCTCTGGACTCTGTCCCTGCCATTTTAGGCATTACAAGGGATCCCTTTATTGTCTACACATCCAACATTTTTGCAATACTCGGATTGCGATCGCTATTCTTTGCGCTAGAAGGAGTCATGAAAACTTTTTATTATATTCATTACGCCTTGGCCTTCATTCTTATTTTTATTGGATCAAAGATGCTTTTAGCTAAAATGTTTCCCATTTCAACAACAACTACCCTTCTAGTATTAATTATTTCGATATCTCTATCTATCATTTTTTCATTATATAAACAAAACACTAAACTTGAATTTTAATCACTTATTCTATTAAAATTAATTTTTTTTAATAATAAAGGATTTTTATGAATATAATTTCATATTGTCTTTCATGTTTTTACCAGGAACAAAAAATCTATTGTGATAATAAAGAAATTGAAAAAAAAAATACAGCCCATGAAGTGAATCCGATTGATCATTTGAATGAAGAAAAGGTTGAGAGTACCCCTCACCCGAAAGACTGGAAAATAATCGATTCCTACGAATCTGTATTTGAGGGTGAATTTGATGACTTGTTGAATGGAAAGGGAAGAAAAACTAATGAAGAGGGTTCCATAGAAGAAGGTGAATTTAAAAATGGAAAACTCCATGGGAAAGGAAAAATTTATTGGTTAAAGTTAAATGATCTTCGCATTAAGGAGGGTGAATTTAAAGAGGGCTTTTTGACAGGTCAAGGAATAAGGATTGAATTCGATGGAACAAAAATAGAAGGAAATTTTAAAGAAGACCTTTTAGATGGCAAAGGATCTATCGATCTAATAGGTGGAGGGGGCTATTATGGTAATTTTAAAGAAGGAGTCCTTCATGGCGAAGGAAAAATAAAAGGAAGAACCGGAACAATGGAAGAAGGAGAATATATAGATGGCATACTCCAAGACGATCATTGAAAAAATTTCTATGACAGAGCGTAAACTTAGCGAACTGAACCTGCAATTAAAGAGGTTTGAAGATCTTTATAAAGATCTCCTCGATCTTTTTGAAACAAATAAAGAAGACCTAAGATGTTTTGTTGAAAATCCGAAAAATTACGACAGTGAAACGTGGGATTTATTAAAACAAGAAGAAAAAGAAATCGAAGAAAGAATACATTTTGAATTTGAAAATGTCTCAGATCCCAATAAGACAACCGAAATCATGGCCGAAAGGGGTAAAGTCCAGCAACATTGGCTGTTTGTCCGCTGATAACTATCCTTATAAGATTTTATCTTGGCAAAAATTCATAAGCAGAAGAGTAATCTTTTAATTTTTTATCAATCTTTATTTTACAGAGTTCTATAAAAAGATTATCTGTTAATCGTTGGTCAAATTTTTGAGCTTCTTTAAAATCTTGTTTTTCTTTTAAGTATCTACCGGTAGCATAACGATATTTCTCTTCAGTGATTACTAGCGGAAGCTTTCGACAAAGACTAGGATCAAGTTCAGAAACATCAATCGTTTTTTGAATCCATTTAATCAGTTGCCAATCGGGTGTGGGAGAACACATAAAGGTTTCTGCAATGCTTCTCAATGAACCATATGCGAGATTTGAATCTAGGAATAGAGAATGATAAAAGTGACAGCGCTCTTTAGCATCTTCTATAGCTTTTATGTATTCTTCTGACACTTCCTTTTGGCTAGCTTGATATTTTTCACTACCTATAGTGCAATTCTCAGGATATTCTAAATTGTCAATTATCCATGCGATATCTGCAGCCTCAATTTCACCTTGCAAGATCCAATCCACTAAAATTTTGCTTTTTTTCTCGAAAGAAGATTCATATCCATCAAAAAAGGCACTATTTGTGCAAAGACCCATTGAATAATTGCTTATTAATTCTTTTACAAGGTGCTCAACCACCTTCCTTACAAATTCTTCATCCAATATACCCTTGCTAAGCCATGCAACTATTTCCCCTGGAGTAAACCCAAAATAGCTCAATCTTTTTGAACTAATGATGTTAAATAGAACTGTCGTATTATTACCATCCAGATTTATTTTTATAGGCATCCAGAATAAATAATCCCACATTCTCCTAAAAATATTTTTAGAAGGAAGTTTAATAGCGATATTAGATCGATTTTTGCTAGAAAGAAAATTAAATTGTATGCGCTCCTTTTCATCTTGTTTGTTTATACAATTTTCAAACAAATTTGCAATGATTATACGCTTGCTTCCCTGGATTTTTTTTTGCGATGATTCATTAAGATGTAATGTTATACTCAATAAAGGATTTAAGGCTGATCAGTCATACAACTCGGCAATTACTAGTCAATTTCCTAGTCGTGAAACTACAGGAATCAAGAGCATCCCACCTATGGTGTACTAGTAAGATTTAGCAAAAATGGCGTCAATCGTCGCTTCTTTCCCTGTGAGAATACAGCGCCCTTTTGTGCCACTTTGAGCGAGAGGCAGACAGCGAATCGATACTTTTAAATCTTTTAACATCTCTTCCGTTTTGGGATCGCCGCACCACTTAGCTAAAACAAAGCCCCCATGGATTTCAGGTTTTTCTTCGTTTTTTGGAGTAAAGAATGCTTTCATTTGCTCAAATGTTTCTAAATCGCGGTAAATATGAGCATCCCGATATTCTTTTGCCTGTGTATAATAATTCTCTTGAATCTCTTCTAAAATACCAATGACTGATTGTAAAAATTGTTCCCGCTTCATTGACGTTTTTTCTTTAATTCCTTTGTCTCTACGAGCAACCATCACAGCTTGAGACTCAATATCGCGAGGTCCTACTTCAATCCGTAAAGGAACTCCTTTTTTGATCCACTCCCAATTTTTTTCCCCGCCTCTTTTGTCGCGTTTGTCTACATGGACTAAAAGAGGTTTGCCATAATAATTAATTTTTCTAAGTTCTGCCGCGAGATGATTCGCATAGTTGATCACTTCCTCTTCTAATTCAGGCTTTGGAATTACGGGGATAATGACAATCTGTTTAGGTGCAATGCGCGGAGGAAGGCGCAATCCATCGTCATCGCCATGACACATAATCAAACTACCGATCAACCGCGTAGTCAGCCCCCATGATGTGGTATAGGCGTATTCTAGCTCTCCTTCTCTATTGCTAAAGCGTATGTTTGAAGCTTTTGAAAAATTTTGTCCTAAATAGTGGGAAGTGCATGATTGGAGTGCTTTGCGATCTTGCATCATCGCTTCAAGGGTATAGGTATTTTGTGCTCCAGGAAAGCGCTCACCAGGGGATTTTTCACCCATAATGACCGGGATGGCAAGGACATCTTCAAGCATATAACGATAGACCTCAAGCATTTTTAAAGTTTCCTCTATCGCTTCTAGTTCGCTTGCATGAGCTGTATGCCCTTCTTGCCAAAGAAACTCAGTTGTTCTCAAAAAAATTCTTGGGCGCATTTCCCATCGCACGACGTTTGCCCATTGGTTGATAAGAAGGGGTAAATCTCGGTAGGATTCTACCCATCTTGAAAAGGAATCTCCGATGATCGTTTCTGAAGTGGGGCGAACGACAAGAGGCTCTTCAAGTTCCCCTACCGGGATGAGCTTTCCGTCTTTTTCCTCTAATCGATGATGGGTCACAACAGCGCATTCTTTAGCAAACCCTTCGACATGCGCCGCCTCTTTTTCGAAGAAACTCAAAGGGATGAATAAAGGAAAATAAGCATTTTCATGCCCCGTGGCTTTAATCTTCTCATCGAGTTCCTTTTGAATGTTTTCCCAAATTCCATAGCCCCACGGCTTAATGACCATGCACCCTCTGACAGGGGCATTTTCAGCCATATCTGCAGCTTTTATAACCTGCTGGTACCATTCTGGATAATCTTGTTCTCTTGTTGGCTGGATTGCATTATTCATTTTCTAAACCATCCGGTAATTTCATGTTGTGGTAGACAGCATCGACATCCTCTAGCTCTTCGAGCCAATCGATCAAGGCGAGATTTTCTTTGGCTTTTTCTATATCGCACTCGACTAGCGACTTTGGAATCATTTCCAATTCAGCGGATTCACATATAAATCCTTTTTCGGCAATGGAATCCTTAACAGCATAGAGCAGTGAGGGATCAGTTGTGATAATAAATATTTCTTCTTCAACTTCGAAGTCCTCCGCACCGGCTTCAGTTGCAGCCAAAAAAAGGTCATCTTCGGAGAAGTTTTTTTTGAGGATTTGGATCACTCCTTTTCGATCAAAATTAAAGGCAACAGCACCAGGGTTTGCTATCACCCCTCCTCTCTTATTTGTCGCAATGCGCATATCGGAAGAAATTCTATTTTTATTGTCGGTCATTACATCGATAATCAACCCGACACCCCCATGTCCATAGAGTTCATAGGTGAGCTCATGAAAATCTGCTTGATCTGCGCTAGAAGCCTTTTTGATATTGCGATCGACATTATCATTAGGCATATTCGCTTCTCTAGCTTTTTGAATGGCAACACGTAGACGAGGATTCGATTTTGGATCTGGACCTCCTAATTTAGTCGCGCTAATGATTTCCTTTGCAACCCGTGAAAATATTTTTCCTTTTTTTGCGTCAGCTTTCCCTTTGCGGTGTTTAATATTTGCCCACTTACTATGTCCAGCCATTGTTATGCCTTTGCCTCAATTTTCGAATAAAAATTCTTCATTCTCTTTCATCCACCGTCTTGCTTCTTGGTAATATTTAAATTGTTTTTCCCGTTCTTTAAATTCTTTGCTATGAATATGTTTCATTCCCTTACTATCGACATAAGTGGGATAGACACAATGGAGCATTTCGTGATAGATGACATATTCGATAAGATAGGTTGGGATATAATCATGATCTAACAATCGATTGATTTTGATGAGTCTTAAGATATCGTTAAAAAGACCAAAGGTTATTTTTTGACCTGGTTTTTTTTGGTCATTTCCAAACCAAGTGATGAAAAGATCAAGAGCATTGTCAAAATAAGATCGATTCAGATGCCTATAGATCTTATTTAAATTGAAGACGTTGCCTTTGGTCTCCAATTTAGAAACGTCGAGCTGATGAGAATAATCAAGAGTTTGCAAGTTATCTTCAATGTATGCTTTGACGCTGGGAGCTAGTTTTTTTTGCTTGCCTTTAAGATAGCATGCCAATTCATCCATTATATTTTGTGGGGCATTTAAAAACATTCGATGGAGGGATACTTTTGTGCAATCGGGTTCCCATTTGACACTTAGCATCGTGGAGCGATTATCATTTATTTTTAATTGAAGCTTTTTCCCGATCCTATTTTCTAATGTTTCATGAACTATTAAAATTTTTTTCATAAAAAACGCTCCATAAAGACACGCCCTACATAGCGGTCTTCCTCTTTAATCCATGAGTTTTGTCTGCCAAATTCTTTAAATCCGAATCGCTTATAGAGGCGCATGGCAGGATTTTCTGCATAGACTTGGAGATGAATGAGTTCTATTTTGAATTTTTCTTTTGCAAGGTGCATGATGCTACTCATTAAATAGCTACCAATTCCCATATTGCGATAATTGGTTCCTATGATAATCCCAAATTCACATTGATGAGCAAGTTTTTTATAGGGTTGCAAATAAAGTGTTGCAATTCCACAAGGAATTCCATCTTTTAAAACAGTTAAACTGCATTTGTAACGATAAAAGGCAATCCATCTCATGACAGCGTCGTCGATTTCAACTTCATCTGCCATTGGAAACCATTTTCTAATAGCCTGATCCATTAACCATTCCTTCAGAAATTGCGTATCCTCTTGGTTTGTATATCTAATTTCCAAACCCTCTGGAATGTTCTTGCCCTTAGATTGATCCATTAGCCAAACTCCTTTAAATATGCATTGACAAATTCATCAATATCCCCGTCCATCACAGCCTGAATATTTCCACTTTCCGCTTTCGTTCTGGTGTCCTTTACCAAAGTATAGGGTTGGAAAACATAGTTGCGGATTTGACTGCCAAAAGCATTATCTTTTTTCTCACCTTTTAAAGCATTCATCGCTTGTTCCCTTTCAATCACTTCTTGCTCATAGAGTTTGGAGCGAAGCATTTGAAAACAAGCCTCTTTGTTTTGCACCTGGCTTCTTTGCGTTTGGCAAGAGACCACAATCCCCGATGGCATATGTGTTAAACGAACCGCTGAATCTGTCTTATTGACATGCTGCCCGCCTGCGCCTGAAGATCTATAGGTGTCTATCCTGACATCTTCCGGTTTAATGTCGATCTTAATATCGTCCGTTATTTCGGGGGTGATATCGACAGATGCAAAACTGGTATGGCGTTTAGCATTGCTATCAAATGGGGAAATCCTAACAAGGCGGTGGACACCTTTTTCTGCTTTAGCATAGCCATAAGCATACGATCCACGAAATTTTAATGTGATACTTTTAAGCCCTGCAACATCTCCATCAACACAATCAACAATCTCGACGCTCCATCCTTTTTTTGCCGCCCATCGTTGATACATTCGCGATAACATCTGCGCCCAATCACACGCTTCTGTCCCCCCGGCTCCGGAGTTGATGGTTAAATAGCAATCTTTGCTATCCAGTTCCCCTGCCAGCATGCGGCGCACCTCTAAATCGCTTAATGCAGCATCGACCCGATTAAGATCGCAAACTAACTCATCGACTAAATCCAGCTCTTTGGTTTCGTAAGCTTCGGGCAGTAGAGATTTAATATCATCAAATCTCTTTTTTAAATCTTGAAAAGGGATGGTCCAAGCTTTAAGTTGATTACATTCATTAATGATGGTTTGAGCTCGATCAGCATCTAGCCAAAATGCATTGCCCTCCATTAGAGTCTCTAATTCATTGACACGCGCTTCTTTTGAAGCTAAGTCAAAGATACCTCCACATATGAATCAAACGCTCTTCGATGTGTTGGATGCGATTTTCTGTTTCATTATTCATAATATCCTCCTGCAATGTGTTTATGATGGCATTCTAATAGAAAAGCTGTTAAAAGTCAAAGATACACCTCTCGTGACTCAAAAATTGACATTTAAAGCGCGTCAAAACCCCGGGGATTTTCACCCAGCTCGAAATGTCAATTTTTGAGTTATGAGAGATTTCAACGGCTATAATGCAAAGAAACTACTTAAAATTACTTAATCTCATTTTTTCATAGAAATATAAGTCAAAATCAACTAGTCTAAAAATTAAACTAGTTTAGGAAAGAAATATGCAAGAATTTGGAGCCTTTGAGGCAAAAACCCATTTTTCTGAAATTTTGGCTGCAGTCATAAAGGGGAAAAAATTTATTATTAAAAAGCATGGGAAACAAGTAGCTATGATCATCCCTTTTGATCAAGAAAAAGAATTTAACACTCCTGATGATTCTATAGAGGTAATCAAAAAATTAAGAAAAGGAGTTAGGCTGGGTAAAGGACTTTCAATCAAAAAAATGAAAGAACGAGGAAGAAAGTAAAATGAAAAAAAACATCTACGCCTTCGTACTCGATTGTTCCATAACTATGGCATGGTGTTTTGAAGATGAAAGCAATGATCAATCAGACAAAATATTAGAAAGTTTAAGAAATGCAACAGCTGTAGTTCCTAATATATGGTCACTTGAAATTTCCAATGTTTTATTGCAAGCCAAGAAAAAAAAGAGAATAAACGACTTCCAGGTAGCAAGTTTTATTGATGCTTTATCTGCATTGCCAATAATAATTGATGCATCTACCTCTACCCGAGCAATGCATAGCATATTTTTATTAGCCAATAAAACAAATTTAACAATATACGATGCTGCTTATTTGGAGTTAGCTTTGAGAGAAAATATTCCTCTTGTAACACTAGATAAAGATTTGATAAGGGCAGCTAGAGAATTAGATGTGTCCTTAACCTTAATTTGAAGTTCAAAAGTATGAACACTCCATCTTTACCAAAAACTCTTTTCGCTTTTATTTGGCATTTTTTAAAAAAATTCTGGGTGCCTCTCTTTTTCCTTCAACTGTTTAGTTTTGCTTGGTCTCTCGATCACACTCTATGGCCCTACGTGATCATGACTCTTATCGATACGATTACCAATTTCACAGGCGATAAAGCGCACGCTTGGCATGCGCTCAGCCTTCCAATCATTATGGGAATTAGCCTTTGGGTAACAATAGAAATCTGCTTTAGATTTGTTGGATTTTTAACTATTTCGCTGTTTCCAAAATTAGAAGCAGACATTCGCTTAAGCATGTTCAAATATGTACTCAAACATTCCTATGAATATTTCAGCAATCACATGGCTGGATCCATCGCAAATAAAATTTCCGACATGCCCCAAGCCATTACCCGCATTTTGCAGCTCCTTATTTTTCTTTTTTTTCCTGTCGCTCTCGCTGTCATCATTTCAACGGCAATGCTAGCTCAAATTAACCCTTTGTTTTCATTGATATTAATCACATGGGTCGCGATCCACTTGGCAATTTGTTTAATTTTTTCTAAACAGTGCGATGACAATTCGAATATTCATGGAGAATCAAAAAGCAAATTAACGGGCAAAATTGTCGATTGTTTGACAAATAGCATCAACGTTCGCTTATTTGCCAGGAACCGCTTTGAACAGCAATATCTCTCAATTTTTCAAGATGATGAGAGAAATAAACACCGCCTTTCTCTATGGTCGATTGAAAAATTAAAAATCGCTTTGGGAATCGCTGTTTTTTTAGGTGCCGGCTTAGCGATGAATGGGTTCATGCTATACAGCTGGCAACAAGGACATTTAACAGCAGGTGAAGTTGTCTTCATTTTTAATACTTCGTGGAATATCACCATGATGGCTTGGCTTGCTGGATTAGAAATCCCCAATTTTTTTAGAGAGATCGGCATTTGCAGGCAAGCGTTGACCATTATTCAAGATTTTCACGATATTTCAGATATCCCTCATGCAAAACCATTAAAAGTCTCAGTCGGAGAAATAATTTTCGATGATGTCACTTTCCGTTACCGCAAACAACATAACTTATTTAAAGAAAAAACAATCAAAATTGAAGCGGGCCAAAAAGTGGGACTTGTGGGCTTTTCAGGATCCGGGAAAAGCAGTTTTGTTCACCTTATCCTGCGCTATTACGACGTGCAGGGAGGCGCTATTTATATCGATGGGCAAAATATTTCAGGGGTGACACAAGATTCATTGAGAGAGCAAATTTCCATGATCCCGCAAGACCCAACCCTTTTTCATCGCTCTATTATGGAAAATATTCGTTATGGCCGTTTAAATGCGACTGATGAAGAGGTCATTGAAGCGTCTAAAAAAGCTCATTGCCACGAATTCATCATGAAAATGCCAGAAAAGTACCACTCACCAGCCGGCGAAAGAGGGATAAAACTTTCAGGCGGACAAAAGCAAAGAATCGCCATTGCGCGCGCCATCTTAAAAAATGCCCCCATCATCATTCTAGATGAAGCCACTTCTGCCTTGGATTCTGTGACAGAAAAGGAAATTCAAGAAGGTTTAGATTACATTATTAAAGGGCATACCACCCTTGTCATTGCCCATCGCTTATCTACGCTATCTCACATGGACCGCATCCTCGTATTCAAAGAAGGTAAAATTATAGAAGATGGCTCTCACGGGGAACTGCTGCATGCAGAAGGGCATTATGCCAGGTTATGGGACATGCAGGCCGGTGGATTTATCCTTGATGATGAGTCAGATGATGAAGCGGGGATTTAACCTGTCGCCTACTCTTTTTTATCTTTGTCAAAATATTATTCTTTATTAATAATCATTAACTTATTTATAATAAACTTATTAATGATCGAGGTTATCTGATGAATAAAAACACTTTTCAAGAATTTGCAGTGGGAATAGGAATTCCAACAATTGCGGCATTGAGCACGATTGCTTTTGAAAAAGCGATCACAAAGTTTGGCTATACCTTTAGTGCCGGAATCCAAAATAAAGCAGTGATACCCGCAATCGCAGCTGTCCATGCAATAGCCACGATAGTGTTTTTCAAATATTCAGTGAAATATTCTCTTAATGAGCCAATTATAGATTTGCAGTTAGCCGGTTTACAAACGACAGCTATCATGCTTGTTTTAGTAAATAATCCCCTTAAAAATTGGCAAATTACTCCCTTAGGATGCTCGTTAATTTATATCAGCACTCAGATTTCACTCTTTGCAGTTGGAATGATTCTCAGTACCTATGAAGCTTTAAATAAAGCCTAAATTCAAAAAAGCCACCTGCATTTCATGCAGCTGGACTTTGGCATTTTTTAAATCTCCTCGCCTTTGCGCCTCCGCGCCTCTGCCTTTATTTCATTTTTTTAGGTGCTTATAATCAAAAGAATAACGCAGAGGCAAGGAAATTGTTCATTGTAGGTGACTTAATAGGGGGGCCTTTTATTTTGTTCCTTTTGGAAATTCGTAAACCCCTTCTTCCAAAATTCCAGAAGGCTTTCCGTCGGCAGTTTTGCGTGTAGTGTAGCGAGCAGCCTGAACAGAGCTATTTTTCGCAAATGATTCGAAGTGGGTAATAAAAATTGCCTTCAATATGTTCGATTTTTCTATCAGCTTTTCTGCAAGTTCCGTTAATTTTGAAGCCCCTTTTGTTTCATGCGTCGTCCTAAAGAGCTCATCTAATAACACAAACATTTTTTGGTTGGGATGATTCTCCATCTTTTCAACAAGCTCTCCCGCATAGCGCTCATGAGCTTCTTGAGATGATTCATGGTTATTATCGCTTATTCCCATAGAAGTCATGATATTATCAAAGATAGATAGCCTAGAACCCAGGGCACAAGCTGCTATACCAAAGGATTGAGCAGAGAGAGGAATATTTATCCATTTAAGTGCTTCTGTCGTTTTGCCTGCGCCATTCTCAGCTGTAAGAATAGTCAAAGGAGTCAGAAAAGTTGCAGCAGTCATATGAGCAACATTTTTAGACCTGCTTGATACAGGAGGAAAATGAGCTCCTAAGACATCAAAAACAGCTTCTTCCCCATCAACAAAATCTGGAATACAAAAAGAATGCTCGGGTGTTGAACACACAACCTTGTTTGCTAATGTGATATTGGCATCAATTTCACCCATAGCAATTGTTGCATCTAAGACTAACTGTCGAACAGTTTTATCCAATAAAAGATTCCAAGAGACAAGAACGGGACCTAAATTAAAAATTGATGATTCTGAATCGAGTGAATCTGAATAAATTGCATCTAACATTTTTTGGACTTTTGGATTGTCGCTATCTATTAAAGCCTCTAATTTATCAAAATGCTCTAAGCGCTCTGCAAACTTACCATTTTCTTTAATTAATTTATAAGCAAACTGCATAGAGCGGATGCATTTTGCAACCCTCACCATTTTATTTTGAAGGGTGATTTTAATATTCCACTCTGCCTTATAATAACCAAAGAAATCAGGGGCTTTCACTGAAGCAATAAAAGCTCCCAATAAACAGGCGATTATTTTTGTTTCTTTGTTTGGAGTAGATTCCAAGGCAGAAATCCCTGTTCCTGTTTGGCCAATATATCTAGCGACAAAGGCGGCTAATATAGCTTTTGACTTTGAGGCCAATAGATTAGGAAATACAATGCTCGTTGTATATTCGACTAAAGATAAAGCAAGAATTGCTAAAAAAATGGGGATAAAACCATCTTGAGTTGTCTTGATGTAATTATTGATAGTTAAAAGCTTTGTATTTTCCCTGATCCTGGTATTCGCCTGGCGTCCGATGCTATCTGGAATATCAATCATAGAAAATTTGAGATAAGCTTCAATTCTTCCTGGAAGCTTTGTCGCATCAGGCGTCAATCGAGAGGCAAATTCATCTTCAAATTCACCATATGTTTTTAACATATTTTGAAGTTGTGTCCGGAAATTTTCATTGTCCACTAATTCACGAATCGCTGCTTGTCGATTGAGAAGAACGGTCTTTTGATTGGTAGGATTTGAACCCCTTACCAAAAGAAATTCTTTTCCTACAACTGTAAAAGCATCTTTTAAAAGAAAACCGACATATGAATTTAATAGGGGTTCCATTAAAAAACTGCTTTCTTTAATCGCTTTGTCGGTTTCCTCTTTCCTTAAACCTATGACTTCAGGAAAGAATCGGCAATGAGTGAGCGCTGCAAGATTGCTCACCAAGTCATCTTCGCTGAGTTCCAAGTCATCTTTGCTGGGTTCCAAGTCATCTTCGCTGGGTTCCAAGTCATCTTCGCTGGGTTCAAGGTTGGATGATTGAAAAAAGATAGTTTGATAGACTTCAGCCGTCAAGCGACAACTATGCTGAAGAATTGCCCGCTTCTGATTTTCCTCAAATTCTATATAATTATAACTTTGTGGAATAAAGGGCTTATCTGCAGCCGTGCGTGAAACCAGAGGGATAATCGCATTATCAGTTGTGGTTAAGAGTTTATGAAAGTTGCTCTCCTCTTTACAGCATAAGTGATTACAGATTCGTTGAGTCGCTATTTGAGCCAATGGGTTTGTCGTGTCCTGAATTTTATTATCCTTTGCTCTTTTTCCCTCTTCCATTTCAATAAGATTGTTGCCACTTTCTGGAATTTTTGTGTATTTTATATCAGAAAACATAACTAAAACCTTTATTAATTAATAAATTAAAAACAATATTTTATTCATATAATTAATTTAAGTCAAAATAAATATTTAACTTAGTTTAATAATCACTTAATTAATTATTTAAATAATTGTTATATCATTATATTTAATAATAGTTAAAAAAATTAATTAGGAGGTTAGTTATGAAATTGGTTCAATACACAGTCGCCTTTTTAATGGGGTTATCATTTGTTTTTGGAAGTCATGTAGAAGCTAAAGCGAAACATGCCAGTGAACAAACGAGATCGCGCGTCATGAAGGAAATTGAAATGCATAATGCCGGTTTTGCACAGGCTAAATACCGTTCAATAAGATAATTTCCAGAAGATAGAATAAAAAAAGTAAAAAACACCCCAAAACATTCACAAAGAGTGGCTTTTTTCCTGAAGGAAGAAGCCACCATTTAAACATCCATATAGCGATCGGCATGCCCGGCCAGGAGATGAGCGTTACGCTGATTGCATTTCCGATAAATGTACTGAGCGTTAGCCCCCATTCTTTTGTAAATGGGGATAGAAATTTTAATTCAAACATGACAATGGGAAAGAGTACGAGAAGGACAAGCATTGTTTGTTTCCAAACGGCTGGAATTTCTCCAACCTTAACAATCGATCCTAACCAACCGGCATAAGGCGAGATGATTCTATGGCTTTCAAGAGAGTTGATCATTGGATCGAGTTCTTTTAAAATCTCTTCTCGCTCTTTAGATGAAAGCCAATGATCTAAATGTTCTGCAGAGTCAAATTGAAGAAGGGTTATCCAATGAGAGTCGCCCACTCTCGTGGGTGATTGGAGGTACATTCCCTTAAACCCTTCGAATCTAGCTTCAGCTTGATGGATTTTAGCTAACCATTTTCGATATGCTGCTTCTTTTTGCTGATCCACTTGTGTAATGAGGACTTCGGTCACTCCGGAAGTGAGGGATTTTTCTTCGACACTCTCTTCAACGATCCCATCCAAAGACATGTTCTTAAGCTCATTGATTAGTGCTAGTCTTTGATCAAATTCTTTCCATTGGAAAGCGCTCTGTGGGGTTAAGAATCTCTGAACGAAAGTCCAACTTTTGCTTTCTTGAGAATGCTCTGAAGATAAAATTTCTAAACTGATAAAACCTGGAAAAAGAACAAGCATGTCATTTAATTTTGATTGCCAAAAGACAAATATCTCTTGATGTTCATTTGAAATCCTTACCCTCGTGGATAAGATATTAGTTGGATTGACAAACTGTGGCATAGACCCCTTTCAAAACTAAATTTCTTTGAGCATGGCGCACAAAGATTGCAATGCCCCCATATTTATCTTCTTTGCTAAAGGGAATCAACAATTTTTTACCAGTTTGATCAATCGCCATATTGAGTGAGTGTCTTAATCTTAATCTTGATCTTAATCTTTCTGCTTCATACATTTCTCTCTGAATTTGCGCTTATAGAATAATTTGGTGCAATTGATCTTGTGTCCCAAATCCTGAAAATTTGAAGAAAAGCAAGATTAAGATTAAGATTAAGATTAAGCCCTAACTCCGTCGATTGTTACGTAATATTTTAGAGATAAGGTACCGATTTTCTATTGATTACAGTTATTTTTTGGCACAACAATATTACGTGTTAATACGTAATATTTCAGAGGTTA
>JANWJE010000070.1 GCA_025451995.1 Parachlamydiaceae bacterium
AAGAGGCATTGTATTGGTTTAATACTATGCCTCTTGCGATCTCTCAACCGCGGGAGCTTTCAAGCTAGCCCAAAATTCCAAGTTTCAACTGGAAGCAGTATATGTTGTTTATGTATAAATATATAATGCCCCTTCTTATCTTTCTATAAAATTCCACTATATGTTAGATTAGTCCTTTTTAATTCAAAATTGCAGGAAAAATGGATAAACGAACAGTATTATTTGTCATTGCACTTTCATTCGCATTGTTTGGTGTAAATCTTTTTTTTCAATATCAAAATCTTCAAAAAAAACAGGAATGGGCTGCAAAACAGCCTCAACCAAAACATCCCGAAAAAGACAAAATAAATAATCAAAGCTTACCTCAGATCGCCGCTCCTTCCACTACACAACAACAAAAAAAAGAAGAAGAAAAATTTTACGTCCTTGAAAATGACTATCAGCAACTCGTATTCTCCAATTTTGGGGGTGCGCTCGCAGAAATCAATCTTCCATTCCAATCAAAAGAAAATAAAAATAGCGTCGTTCTGGAAATCGAATACGATCGAGATATGCTAAAAGAACACCCTTCTAATACTCATTTTCCAAGCCATCCATACTTTACCGCTGCAGCTAATAAACAAGATCCCGACTACCATTCTCAAGGCAAACTAGGCGGTTATTATCCTCTATTAAGGAGAGATTTGATTGAAACATCAAAGGCTCGATCTATTCAAATTAAGCCTCAATACTACGCTTTAAATATCGTTTCAGATTATCCTGAACTTGCAGAAATGGTGTATGAAGTTAAACATTTTAATGACCAAACAATCACCTTTGAAGCTGCACAATCTCATCGACGGATCACTAAAATTTATTCATTAGCTTCAAAAGAGCATCAAGAAGCTCCTTATTGCTTAAATTTAGAAATTAAGATTGAGGGAGATGCGAAAGGACTTTGGCTCACATCCGGCATTCCGGAAGTCGAATGGATTTCCGGAGCGATAGCACCTTCTTTAAAATATCGATTAACCCGCAATCAAAAATCTGAAGTAGAAAAAATAGAACTTCCGAAAGAAAGTCTGACTGTATCAACAGTCTATCTGGATTGGATATCCAATTCTAATGGTTTTCTTGGGATAATTTTAGATCCTTTAAAAGAGATTGATCCGGGCTATCGAGTCCAGGCTATTTCCGGTTTAAAAGCCCCTTCGAGGTTAATCGAATTCGATGCATTAAATGACCGCTTCAAACCTGATAACTTACCGGGTTATATGACAACCCTTCCTTTAAAATCTGAGGGAGGAACGATGAATTTTCGTTTATTTGCGGGACCATTTGATACAACCATTCTAAAACAAGTGGATGCGTTATATTCCAACCCGGAAACTGGATACAACCCCGATTATATTGCCTGCCAAACGATGCATGGATGGTTTACTTTTATTTCTGAACCATTCGCAAAATTTCTTTTTATTTTAATGAATGCCTTCCATTCAATCACGGGATCATGGGCTTTATCGATCGTCCTCCTTACCATTAGCTTGCGCCTCATGATGTATCCACTCAATGCATGGTCGTCCAAATCTATGGCAAAAATGCAGCAAATTGCGCCTGAAATTTCAGCTCTCCAAGAAAAATATAAAAAGGATCCTAAAAAAGCGCAAATTGAAATCATGCATCTCTATCGCGAGAGGGGTGTTAATCCAGCTTCTGGATGTCTTCCATTACTCATTCAAATGCCCTTCTTGATTGGGATGTTCGATTTGCTCAAATCAAGCTTTGCCTTACGGGGAGCCCCCTTTATTCCTGGGTGGATCGACGACTTAACTGCACCTGACGTATTATTTCGCTGGAATTACCCGGTTTTTTTCATAGGAAATGAATTCCACTTATTGCCTGTTTTACTAGGTGCTGTCATGTTTTTACAACAAAGGCTCATGGCGACAGGTCCTAAGGATCCATCATTAATGACAGATCAACAGAGGCAGCAACGGATGATGGGAACAATGATGACAGTTGTATTTACTGTGATGTTTTATAATTTTCCATCGGGCTTAAATATTTATTGGCTCTCTTCCATGCTTTTAGGAATCCTTCAACAATGGATAACCACAAAA
Source organism: Parachlamydiaceae bacterium (assembly GCA_025451995.1). GTDB lineage: Bacteria > Chlamydiota > Chlamydiia > Chlamydiales > Parachlamydiaceae > JANWJE01. The sequence continues at coordinate 2,100 of JANWJE010000070.1, forward strand.
AAAATGCAAAAAGAGCCCATCATTATTCAGAACCCAACACCAGCACAAAAAAAAGTTAAAAACCGATAGAGCTTTCTTATGCGCGCATGGGAAGAATTTCTAAAAGAACAAGAAGGGGAATTGGGACGTGAAACAGTAAAAAAATGGCTCAGAAGTTTGATGGTCAAACGCTATGATGCCTGCAATTTATATTTAGAAGCTAACGATTCCTTTCAAGCGCTTTGGTTTGAAGAACACATCAGAGAAAAAACCCTTAAGAAATTTCAAAATGGAAATCAGAAGCAAATAAAAATACATCTTGCTATTTGTAATAAAGAACGCCCTTCAAAGGAGCGACTACCCAAAAAGGAAAAAAGCGATACTTTTCAAATCTCTTTTGATAAGTTGGATCCACATTGCACTTTTGATAGTTTTATTTTAACAGAAGAGAATCAACTCACATTCAAAATACTGAATGAGGTTGCCAATTGTGGGTGCGAAAAGCTCAACCCCCTCTATCTTTATGGGCCAAGCGGAAGTGGGAAAACCCATCTTTTAATGAGCTTAGGGTATCACTTTCAAAAAAAAAAATTAAAAACTTTATATGTTCGCGCCGAATTATTCACTGACCATGTTGTTTCAGCAATTCGCGCGGGTGAAATGCCGCAATTCAGACAGGCTTACCGCAATGTCGATGTTCTCATTGTAGACGATATTCAATTCTTTTCTCGAAAGGGTGCCACTCAAGAGGAATTTTTTCATACTTTTAATACACTCCATTTGGAGGGAAAACAAATCATTTTAAGTGCACATTGCGCCCCTCAAGAACTCCAACTGATTGAATCGCGACTCATCAGTCGATTTGAATGGGGGATCGTTCTCAATCTTAAATCCCTAGCAGAACAAGATCTAAAAAAAATATTATTCGCTAAAGCTAAAGCTTTCAATTATCATCTTCCTGAAAAAATTTACGATTTTCTCATTGATACCTTTAAAACTTCTAAATCTCTGATTAAAGCTTATGAAGCTTTGATGCTACGGCTCCATTTAGATACATATAATACTGCCAATCATCTTTCTATTTTGGCTGCTAGGACACTCCTTGCAGACTTAATCGCCGAAGAACAAAAAAAAGTTCTTACTCCTATGCAGGTCATTCAATCCATTGCTGAACATTTTGGAATTCGATCAGAGGATATTTTAAGCAAATCTCAAAGCAGAGAATGTGTGCTCCCCAGGCAAATTGCAATGTATATTTGTCGCGACAAATTAAAAATGCCTTTCATCAAAATGGGAGATGTATTTTCTCGGGATCATTCAACAGTAATGGCAAGCGTCAAAGTCATCCAAAATTTACTCGAACAAGATAACAGTGATGTCTGCAGGGATTGGCATTTAATTATGAAGAAGCTTACATGATCCTTCAAATTCTATAGCCTTTGTCGTAAATTTTGGATAGCTCATTCACATGATTTGTAATGCTCTGAAATTTTGCATCAATCTTTACTTTTTCCTCTGGTTTAAACCTATCTTGATGCTTATCCGGATGATTTTTCAGACACCATTTTTTATAATATTTGCGCAACTCTTCTTTTTTTTTAAAATCAGGAAGAGCGGGATTTGCCTCCCTAAACGTTTTCATTAATACATTTTTTAGTCTCTTTCCATTATCTTGCTCATTGATTGACCCAGCGTTTGGAAAAGGGATATGACCTCCCTGATTGCTTCTTGCTGAAAAATAAGCGTAAGAAAATCCCCATGGAGTTTGACTGTATTGAGAAGGGAATTTAAATTGTTTTTTAAAAAACATGCTCATGAACTCTTCAGGAGAAAAGTAGGCATCATCATTCATGAAATCATCACTCACGGGCCTGTAAGAGGAATTTTCATTCAGCTCATTTAATTTTGCTTGTAAGCAAGCATACCTATCTATTCCTAAAATACATTCTGTCTTTTCAAGCACTTGTATGATCTGGTTAAGAGTATATAAATTGATGTAATTCAATTTTTTTTTGATTAAATCAAGTAACAGAATTTTCTTTTCAACTGTTAACTCCTTTGTAAACACTAGCTGGATTAATTTTAATAACCGTTCATCTACGCCAAGCAACTTGAAGGAAAAATCAAAGCAAGCGGCGAGGCTTAACATTTTTTCACTTATTGTTTTTCTTTCGGAATGAGTCATTGTTGGTTCGACAGAACAAATCATCATTTGAATAAGTATTGATTTTGAAAAATTTCCAGTTTTGTTAGACTTAAGGAGGGATAAAATTTCTATGGCTGAAAAGCCTTTTTCTCTTAACTGTAAACTGAATTGTATAGAAAGATCTTTAAAGCCGTACTTTCGAATTTGTTTTAATACGTCTTTCCATTTGCTTTCTTCTAACTCATAGGCAAAGAGGCCAGCGCATAAGAACTCTCCTAACTTCTCTCCATATTCTAAGCAAAAAGCAATCACAACCTCACAAAATCGCTCTTTGCGATCAATCACATCGCCGGGAAGGTTTGAAATTGCTTTAAAAATTCCGGAGATTTCTTCTAAGGAAGACAGCTCCATCTTTAGTTTCGAAAACTTTCCTTGCGAAAAAAAGCTTTTGGCAACTTGTGCTGTGTTTTTTCTTTTTTTGCTATCTAACTCACTAATGCTTATCAAAATCCTTCTTTCAAGATCATTCATTTGATAACTAAAGAGTTGTGAATTTTTGGCCAATGGATCTGTAAAATAGGAATAGGCTTCTAATACAGAAGGGCGCTCTTCACTTTTTATATTTTGAATGATCTCTAAAGAGTAATAGAGATTCTCTTTATTTTTAAAAAGTGTATTTAAAGAACGATCTATGTTCTCCGTTTTACCTAGAGTTGCTAGACATTTTGCTTTTAATGCTTTTTCATATTGATCCAAAAGCGTCGTTTTCATTTTCTTGGCAGCACTGGAATCTGAAACCATTACTCGGAAAAAAATTGCATAAACAACAGTCCATAAACCAAGGATAAAAGACCTAGGCCCGGAAGCTTTTTCAATATCTTTTACTTCATTTCTCATCTGCTCATAAATGATGACTAAAGAATTGCGCTTCTCCCAAAAATCTTTATCATTCACTTTTTCTAAAGAAGCGATCAAATCGCCAATTTGCCTATTGATTAACTCTAGCGGAACTTGGTTGAATCTGAACAAACTGCCATAACCAAATCGACATGTTGGGTTGACTAACCGTCGCACACCGGTCTCTATACCGGTCGTTCTATTGAAATGAAGAAATTGTCGACTTTCAAAATTTTCAATAATATTATTAACTTCTAAAGAAAAATTCATTTTAATATCACATAAATCAATAAACACCATTCATTTTAATATAAAAATCATTTAAAAGAAAAAAATTCATTTATATATACTCCGTCCAGTTGAAAGCTGGCCTTTTGGGCTGCTTCAAAGCCCCGGGGTTGAGAGATCGCAAGAGGCCTGGGTGTGGGTTTATAGTTTTGCACATTGGATATCGCAACCCCCGGAGCGTTCGAGCGAGCCCCAAAATCCACG
>JANWJE010000071.1 GCA_025451995.1 Parachlamydiaceae bacterium
AAGATTCTGCTTTTATCGGTTTTTAGCACTTATAACCTCTGAAATATTACGTATTAACACGTAATATTGTTGTGCCAAAAAATAACTGTAATCAATAGAAAATCGGTACCTTATCTCTAAAATATTGCGTAACAATCGACGGAGTTAGGGTTCAATTGTACCAGACTGCTTCGATGTTGATCGGATTGATACGCGCCAATTCGGAGAGAAATTTGTGAGGGAGAAAGATTAAGATTAAGTTTTGCTCATCATTTGCACGAAAAACAGAAAAAAAGCCGCTGAGAAGGACTGGTAACTGCGCGATCAACACAGTTTGTACAAGTGGGTCCGCTCTCTAAAGTTCAAGTTCATTGATTGCAAAAGCAATCGAAGCTTTCCCTTTAGCCTCGTGGTCCCTTAAACTAAAAAAATATCGTTGACTGGCTTTAATTTACCAATATCCTAATCAGCAGCACTTCTAATTATACACAATTATTTGGTTATTTGTAACGGAAGTTCCACTTTTTGATGGTTCGATTTTTGTTAGATTTTTGATTTTAAGCATTTTGCAGTTCGCGTCGTTGTGTTTGTAGACACTAAAAGCGAATTGCAAATATGCTTAGAATCAAAAAGATACAAAAAGCGGACCATCAAAAAGTGGAACTTCCGTTGTAACTCATATTACGCATTTAGAGTGGAATTTCGGCTGAGCCAAAGCCTCGGGGTTAAAAGATTGCAAAAGGATCAATATTAAAAAAAACAAATTTAAAATAATTGATTTTCTAACATCTCTTTTCCCTTCCAGCCAGAGCATCGCACCACTAGCGCCCCCTTAATCGTATCTTCGCCTTTCTTTATAAGAGGATAGATTCCGACAATTTCAACTCCTTCGAAATATTCTTTCAACAATTCCCCGTAAATCTTTTTTTTTATTTCCAATTCCTTTTCTAACTTAGGCTGGGTTTCAATCCAAACAAAATACCCTATCTGCCCCTGCCTCTCTTCCTGCAATTGCGGCCAATAGGTAAATTGATTATGTCGAACCCCTTGTAAGTTGAGAAAATACGCTCGCTCTTGTTCCGGACCATAAAAGCTTAAAAGACTAGTTGTTTGGTATTTATCGCTAAATAAATAATTTTCAGAGGGGTTATATCCAATGTGCATAAGAACATCATTTATCTCATGCCAACCACTGTTATGCTTGAGAATCTTATCTCTAAAGGGAAGATACGGAAGAGCGAGCAAACATGTGAGCATAAGCGATATTCCGAGACCTAATTTAACAAAAGTTCTTCTCCAAAAAGTAGATCTATTTTCAAAAACATCCCACCCTAAGATAATAAAACCGGTGGGGTAAGCTAAAATCATCCAATTTCCTTGGATTTTTTGAAAACATGAGGCCAAACAGGCCAAAGCCAAACTGGTTACAGTGATCAACCCACAGAAATGAAGGGGTTGAGCCAATTGTCTTCTTTTTGTAAACAAATGGCAACATCCCAGGAGAAGGAGGATAAAAATGATCGGAGATAACAAAAGACTTTGGGATGCGATAAATTCTCCCAAATTTCCGGTTGCTTTAGAGACGCTTCCCCCTTGAACTGTGGCAAAAACATGTTTAAAGGTGGCCCACTCATGATGGGCATTCCACCATAAACTTGGCAATAGGCCAAGCAATGAAATAAGAACACCCAATAGAAATTTGGATGTTGATACCAAAGATCTTGGTAAAGTTAAAGCAAACATCCAAAAAAGATAGATCGGCCATTTAAAAAGTGCTCCACAAGCAATCAAAACACCGATTTTTAATAATTTTGGCTCTTTGGAGCGTTCTATAGCTGTTAAGCAAGCGGCTGTCCAAAAAAATAAAAATCCCACATCGGTAATTGCAAAGATTGAGCCGATGATCCCTAAAGGGGTAAAAGCCATCAAAAGAGCCGCCCAAAAAGAAGTTTTTTCACTTAAGCCGGCTTTTTTTGCTAAAAGAAAAACTAAATAGGCTTGCCCAATGGAAAATACGATAGATAGAGATCTCACCCCCCACTCGGTTTCGCCAAAAAGGAAAGTACCGAGCTTAATTTGCCATGCAATACCCGGAGGTTTGCTATAATATCCCCAGTCGAGGAGTTGACTCCATGTCCAATACTGCGCTTCATCGGGCCCCAGTTCAATGGCAGAATAAAAAATGACCAATGTCAAAGCAAATGCTTTTAAAATTAAAAGAATAAATAATTTAGAAGAATAAGACATAGGGGGCTGATTATAGTCTATCCTTTGGCTTTATTTCAGCCTAAAAAAATTGTTATAAAATCATAGTATCGACTGCCTAGTTGTAGGGCTTCCTGTCACGAAAATTAGATTATGCAAGAAGTCTATTCTTTCCGGTCCGGCAAGGTGAATGGTGGGCGAGAAGATCTTTTTTTGATAGGGACGCAACAATCGAGAAAAATGCCAAAACTAGCGATCAATGCGAGGGTTGCCATCAAAGCATTTGACACGATGAAATTTGCAATAATGGCAGACAAACTCACTAATAATAAATAGAGGCTTAAGGCGAAATAACCAATATTTCTCATATTTTATAACCTTATTGGATTGTTCTAATTTTCTCTACCCATGTCAAGATTTCCCTATTTTCAATCTGATTGGCCTCTTCATTAAGCCGCATACACGCTTGTTTCTTATCTCCCCAATTTTCGCTGCGCGCTAGCTTGTTGGTATAAAAAAACTCTTCATCTCTTGACCAATAATGATTAATGCGTATTTTTTTAATATTTACCGGATGGGATTCATAAAAATTCCAAAAAAACACTTTTTTATCGGAATCCACCGAATATGTCCATGGATAATGAATGACATCATTTGGCCGCCTGCATGTTTTTACTGTCTCCGGCCTTACAATGCTTTTGCAATTTCTATTAACAGGAGCATCTTCAGTAGATTGCATCAACAGAGTTTCAATCATTAATTGATCATCCGGAATTCTATTGATATTTGAAGTGCCGAATAACTGCCAATTGACTAAAATCCCACTGCATTCCTCATAATCTTTTAAAAATGCAATCAAATTATCTTTCTTTTTAGGAAAGATAAATTCGTCTGTATCCATCAAGGCCACCCATTTTGATTTTCCCTTCGCTAAATCTAACCCTTGTCTAAAGGCAGCTGCTTGGATATCAAACCAATCACTTGCACTACCAGGCTGGCTTGCATGTGGCCAATCATAGAGTTCAACGACACCTGCTTGGATATACGGATCTAATACTTTTTCGTAATGATCTTCGCTCAAATTATTGAAAAGATAAAAATGTTCAACGCCCATTACCCGATAAAAATCTAACCATTCTTTTAAAAAACGATCTTCATTTTGGAAAATGGCGATCACGGATAGTTGATAGGGATAGTCATCTTTTTTAAAGACTTTTATCGACAGAAGGGCAATCGCAAAAAAAAGAACTGAGGAAATGAATAGGCATTTCCATTGATACTTCTTCATGAAGCTCATCCAAAATTTTTGAACAAGTTCTTATAGAGAATACAATTTTGATTGTCAAAAAAATTTACTGATCTCTCTCATGGAAATCGAACAGATCTCTTAACGCTTGAAGTACCTATAGGCGCCGGTTCCCTATAGGGGCCGGTTCTGCATATCTGCATAACTTTAAAAATCTGAAAAGTTATGTAGAATAGTCTCCATTAAACAGGCACAATCCGCAAGAGCTATGTTGTATTTTCATACATAATATTGTGAAAAATATACACATATGATACACTTAGAACATAAATGACAGGAGATTCACATGAGCCGTTCTATTGGCGAGCGTCTAAAGTTAATGAGAGCTAATCAAGGACTAAGTCAGGAAACCTTAGCTGAAAGGCTTGGGATAGATAGAACATCTCTTTCATTAATCGAAAACGATAAACAACCACTGAAAGCAGAAGAGCTTATCTTATTGTCGAAAATATTAAATGTTAGTACTGATCAAATTTTAGGTGTTGAGCCTCTGATCGAAATCCATCTTGAAAATCCCGAAACTATCATATCTAAAGAAAGGCATTTGGAACGAATTAACGTGCCAGCTAAAAATATTAAAAAATTCAAAGAAGTGTTGCTTTATATTTTGAGTAAGGTAGGAGCAAAAGCCAACATTGGCGAAACAGTCCTCTATAAACTGCTTTATTTTATCGACTTTGATTACTACGAAAAATATGAAGAACAGTTAATAGGAGCAACATATATTAAAAATCATCACGGACCTACTCCACGTGAATTTTTGAAAATCGTAGAAAATATGGCTCAGGCAAATGAATTAAAAGTAGTGCAAAGCAAGCACTTTCAATTTAATCAGAAAAAATACTTACCCCTTAGAGACTCTGATTTAACTCATCTTAACGCCAACGAAATCAAATTAATCGATGATGTTCTCGATAAACTTTCACATATGAATGCCACAACAATTAGCGAATACTCACATAAAGACGTGCCCTGGATTACAACACCTCATGGTAAATGCATTGACTATGAAACCGTATTTTATCGAACAGCACCATACAGTGTGAGAGAATATAATGACGAAGACCTTTGCTAAAATTAGTCACAGACCCGAATTTGACAGAGACCTAAAACAATTACTCAAACGATACCGAACTCTTGAGGAAGACCTTAATATCTTTGTGAGCACGCAGCTTGATTTATACCATAAGCAAAAAATTGACAACCGCGGCATTGTCCTCATCAATAATTTAGGTATTGAAGAGCCCAAAATTTTCAAAGCCGTAAAATTTGCCTGTAAATCTATTCATGGAATCTAACCATTACTTGACTTGTTAAAAAACAATAAGTACTGTCAAAAATATCTAATAAAAGGAGGTCTTTATGAAAAATTTGACTCATTATAAACACGTCTATTTTTTGCCTGCTTTTTTTCTCACTTGCGTTGTGTTAGGTTCGTCATTTATTGGGACTAACCAGTCAAAAGAAAAAAATGATCATCCTGTCATCCTCGCGCCAATTCAACCCAAGTTGGAAAATATCATGCGAGGTAAAAAGCAGAAACATTGCGATGTTAAAATCGATGTGGGATACGAAGTCACTGTTACAGAAAATAATCTTCCAGGAACGAGTCTCTCAACTGCCATGTTCCAAACAATTGGAAGACATGGTCAAATTCAGTCATCGGTCACCGTACCTATTGGCAGCCCAATGTTTGCTCAAGGCACAATATTTAAATTCAAACCTTCCGAATTGAAAAATGGAATGAAGTCAAATAACGGTATTGCAACCTTTAATATTGTTGATCCTACAGCTCGAAACACTGTAAGCTTTCTTCACACAGTGACTGTTCGAGATGCCAACGGAAATACAATACAAAAAACGACTCAATTGCCAACCATCGGCGTTAAGGGATTGTCGAATGTAACTTTTGAAATGGTGTTATCCCCTTCTATGAAAGATTTCTTTCGCGATCCTTAAAATGAAAAAAACAGTCCTCTTTTTTTACATAGGGTTAGTGTTCGCTTTTATTTTTGCTATTCCCTCTTTAATTTCGACACGCTGGGGGAAAGAGTCTGTTTTATTCCTTATCAATCATCGTATTCAAGGAACAGTTCTATTGAATGAATGGCAATTAAATTGGCTAGGAAGCCAACACCTGAAAGGGATTGAGATAAAAGATACAAAAAATCGGGTCATTTTACAGTGTGAAAATTGCAAGGTTGAATTTAATATTCTCCAATTTTTGAAAGATTCACCCCATTTTAAAATTCACTTTGATGGATTGAGTGGAAATCAACCCTATGATAACACAAAGGACAAGAATCATTTTGCTATTGAAGGTTTATTTAAAGGAAAACAGCTTGAAAAACTTCAACTTCACGCGGACCACTTTCCAATTAAATTACTTGATAATGTTCTTTCCGGTATTAATTCTAAATATCACCATTTTGCAACATCCCTATTTGGAAATGAAGCCAAGCTCACACTTAATCTAGACTCCAATGTCGCTTTGCACATGCATTCACCCAATGTTCAAGTAGATTTAATGGGAAAATTAATAGAAGACACTTTTACTCTCGACAAGCCGGCAATGCATTTCATTAACTTGAATCCCCTGCTTTCTCTTTATTCTATCGATCAAAAAATCCAAGGAAATGCGACAATTCGCGACCTCACCGTCGTCTTAAAACAAAAAAAAGAACATTCCATCTTTGATACTGATTTTAGAATTGAGGGAGAACTCGCTTTTGAAAATATTCCTTTAAATCATTTTCAACTTTCCTGTCAGTGCTCTTTGGATAAAAAGGGAATTTTTTCAATAGATAATCTAAATTTTTACGGATATTTTCCGAACGTTACTCTCCCCATGCATGTTTTTTTTGAAGCATTGGATATCCCTATCTTTGACTAAGCTTTAGCTATTAATGAGACGATGAATTTGTCCTGTCAAGTAAAAGGGAATAGAAAAAAATTTGTATTTTAGATCCTTGCCTTCAAAATCTTTGGTAAGAATATCCACATAACTAGGAAGATCGGAATTAATTCGATAGGCGATTTCCAGCTTTTTAATCCCCATAAAGAAATGTAAGGATTTTAAACTGCCGGCGGTCCCTGTTTTCACTTCGATCGGAATGATACGAGAGCCGCTTTGAATGACATAATCAATTTCTGCAGAACCTTTTCCTTCTCTGAGCCAATAATACAATTCAGGTTCGATGTAAGGCATATTGATGGTTCTTAAAAGCTGTCCAACCACTTGTTCGGCTATACCGCCTTTATTAACCAAAATGAGTTCGTTTATCGAAGATATTTGATCCAGTTTTAGGCCCAAAATCGCACTGCATAATCCAGTGTCGAGAAAAATACACTTAAAGAATTTTTTATCTAATTGAACTCCCAGAGGAATTCCATTGGCATGAGTGCTGGTGATCCGATGGCAAACTTTTGCTTGGCAAAGAAGATCAAGAGCCGGTTTGATTAATGCTGATTTAATATCCGGATTAACTTTACTATAAACAAATTTTTCTCCTAGGAATCGAGGTGTGGACATCATCACTTCATTGAGCCTTTCCTTATCTATTCTTTCGTTATATTTTGAAAAATCATCTCGGTAGGTCGCGATTAAATCGCGTTGGGTTTGGCTGAGAAGTGAAAGAGAGCGATTTTCAATCCAATTAAATACAGCCGCCGGCATTCCACCTACGAAGATATACTCTTTAAAAAGCTGCATGAGTTTATCATGAATAGGTTCAGGAATTACCCGACTCCATTCAAAAGATTCCAAGAATTGCAGTAATTTCTCATGTTCTCCCGCTGCTAAAAATTCCTCAAACGAGAGGGGCTCCATATACATGTAGCTGATGCGTCCTACAGGCATACTGAAGGTGTGATTATTCAAGACGAACTCCAGGAGTGAACCAGCTGCAATAATGGGAAGAGCTGCCATGTCCTCGGCAAACCAACGCAACTTTGCAAGTAGCTCCGGCACAACTTGGATTTCATCCCAAAATAGCAGACACTCATTTGAACTAATATCGACTCCAAGATAGGACTCTAAATTTAGCAAGATCTGTTTGGGTTCATTTGTATTGAAAAAAGAGGCAAGTTTAGGATCTTTTTCAAAATTCAACTCAACTAGGCGTTTATTTTGTACTTTAGCAAAGTGTCTTACAAGCCAAGTTTTGCCGACTTGTCTTGCCCCACGAATGACCAAAGGTTTACGACTTGTTGAAAGGAGCCACGATTCGAGAAATGGTAAATATTTTCTTTTCATATCTTATATTAACCCAATTTTGTCTTATAGACAAGAAAAAAAACAAAAATCACCCGCCTGTTTTGTTATATTTAAGACAAAATACACCCCCTGTTTTATTTATAAGGCAAGCAAAATAGGGGGATGTCCTAGTCCCTTTCAGGGAAATCGAACAGGTCTCTTAACGCTTGAAGCGTAGTGTCTCGGCTAATGGCGGCAATGGAATCTGTCAATGGGATATTTTTTGGACAAACACGCACGCAGTTTTGATTGTTCCCGCAATCGCTAATTCCCCCCTCTGCCATCAATGGCCTTAAGCGCGATCCTTTTTGCGTATAACCGACCGGATTAGCATTGAATAGACGCGCTTGAGAAATGGCTGCCGGACCAATGAATGATGAATGGGAATTGACTTGTGGACATGCCTCTAAACAGCAACCACAGGTCATACATGTCGAAAGGGAATACATCACCTTCTGCTTTTCGGGAAAAATTTTTGGACCGGGCTGGTTATTACTGTAAGTGTCATCGACATCGATCCAACCATGGATTTTTTTTAAAGCATCAAACATGCGGGATCGATCGACGATTAAATCGCGCACCAAGGGAAATTTTGTTAAAGGGGCCAAGCGTATCGTCGTATCTCCCGTTTGTGCAATGATCTGTTCAATCATTGCAGTACACCCTTGCCTTGGGTAGCCATTGACTAACATGGAACAAGATCCGCATACCTCTTCCAGACAACCGGCTTCCCAAACGACCGGCGGCACTCTTTGTCCCAACCGGTTAATTGGATGGCGCTGGATGTCCATTAATGAAGAGATGATATTTGCTGAAGGGACCCAATCGAATTCGAACTCCTCCCAATATTGCTTTCCTGGGCTTCCCCGATAAATTTTAAGAACATAGCGTTCAATCATAATTCCCTACTAAACGGGTAAAACAATGTTTGGTGGAATATTTTCTAATGTTGGTTTTATTTTTTTTGCTTTTGAATAATCGCGGTGAATGGGTTTCAAGTGTCGCAAGTCGACAGGCTCATAAGAAATGCTGGGTTCTTCCTTATTATACTTTGCAAGCGTTGTTTTTAGCCAATGCTCGTCATCGCGATGAGGGTATTCTGGCTTAAAATGGGAGCCTCGAAATTCATTTCTAAGCAATGCTCCTTTGGTGATCACCAACGCCAGCTCAAGCATCGGTCCAAATTGATTGGCAAACATGTAACTTTGATTGGCAAACTGAGTGCGGTCATCTAAAGAAATGCCCTGATATCTTTCACGCAATTCTTTTAATTTATGCAGGGTGTTTTCCAAGTCGCGATTATCTCGTTTGACTGTGACGTTCAATGTCATCCACTCCCCCATCTCATCGTAAAGTTGAAAGACATTTTCTTTTCCTGATCGGCATAGTAAATCTTTTTTCAACTCTTCTTCAAGGAGAATTGCTTGATCGAACACAACGCCTGGAGTTTCATGATAGGAATGATCCATTTGATCGATATAGCGAGGGACTTCTTGTCCAGCGGTTAGGCCGCTAAAAATACAAGCAAGCAGGGCGTTGGCGCCTAATCGATTGGCTCCGTGATATTGATAATCTGCCTCTCCGACAGAAAAACAGCCCCGTAAATTCGTCATTTGCCTAAATCTCTCCTCCCGATCGGGATCATCGGCTGCCGGCCAATCGACCCACGCTCCACCCATAGTGTAATGCATCGCCGGAAAAATGCGCATCGGGACTTTGCGCGGGTCTTCCCCGGTGAATTTTTGGTAAATTTCCAAAATGGAATGCAGTTTATGCTTTTTCTCCTCAGCTAAGTGAGAGACGTCTAAATACACCTGCATCTCTCCATTAATGCCCAAGCCCATTTCGCAAATCCGCAAAATTTCTCTGCTTCCAATATCCCGTGGGACAAGATTGCCAAAAGCCGGATAAAGCTCTTCTAAGAAGTACCATGGCTCTCCTGTTTTTCCACAAGGTATTGTTTGGCCATTAGGAGCAGTGATTGTTTTGTTAGAGTCGCCATAGACCCAAATCCTCCCCCCTTCCCCGCGAGCAGATTCCGACATTAAACGGAGTTTATCAATTCCAGGGATAGCTGTCGGATGAACTTGGATGAATTCTCCATTGGCATAAATCATCCCTTGTTGGAATAATCTTCCATTAGCGGCACCTGTACAAAAAGTCGAATTGGTCGACTTTTTAAAAAGGACTCCAATTCCTCCCGTAGCCATAACAACTGCATCCGCTTTTAGAACGCTGAGTTTCATATTATACAAGTCCATGATGACAATTCCCCGCGCAACCCCTTGTTCATCTAAAACAAGCCGCATAAATTCATGCGATTCAAATCGCTCAATCTTCCCCTGGACTTCATGTTTTCTCACCTGTTCATCCAAAGAATAGAGAAGTTGCTGTCCGGTAGAGGCACCGCAAAAAGCTGTGCGATTATAGAGGGTCCCTCCAAAGCGGCGAAAATCTAAATATCCTTCCGACGTGCGATTAAAGGGGCACCCTAAACGGTCCATCATGTGGATAATCCCAGGCGCAGACAAACACATTTCCAATACAGGGGGCTGGTTGGCTAAAAAATCGCCCCCCTTGATTGTGTCATAAGCATGGATGATTGGAGAATCTTCTTCTCCTTTAATATCGATCGCAGCATTAATTCCCCCTTGAGCGCAGACCGAATGGGAGCGCTTTGCTTTAGTAAGGGAGACTAACTTGACAAAACACCCTCTTTCGGCCAAACGCATCGCCGCGGCTAACCCGGATAGCCCTCCACCCACCACAATCACTTCTTTTTTAGTATTTTTCATAAGTTAAACCAATAGCTTCCCCAAATAGCAGCTAATCCTAAAAAAGAGACGATCACCATTAAGCATGTAGCGATCGATCGCATAATTTGTTGAGATCTCGCTGTGAGGGTGATCCCCCATGAAATCATGAATGTCCAAAGACCATTAAAAGCGTGAAAGCAAGAAGCCAGGACAAGTCCTGTGTATAAAAAAACCATGAGCGGATTTTTAAATGCTTCTCTCACAATGAGCAATTCGGCGACTCCAAAAGATGGAGAGACGGCGATAAGCTCATGATTTGCCAACGAAGGATTTATTTGGTTGAGCCATGTTTCATTTTTCATCGCTTCATGGTCGTAAATCTCAACATTTAATTTTTTAGATAAAGATGTCATTTGATTATCGTTTGACAAGCGGCTTACAAAAACTTGACTATTCCCTCTCTCCATTGCCTCGGGATAGTTGACAAATCGCATATGAATGACATGGGCCAGGATTCCAAAAAGTAAGACCCATGAGGTGATTCTCTGCCACGTATAGGCATGGTTGCGGGAATAACTTGAAAGTGAAGGAGTTGTTTGATCAGTAGGGAAGGAATTGTACTTAGCCGTCATCAAATATCGAACCCCCCAAAGTCCATGAATCAAGAAGGGGACAGCCAATAAAAGGATTTCAATTTCATGCAAGTAAGGAAGGCTGCTCAACCAATTGACCGCCGCTACGAAGCCCCTTCCCCCATCGCCCATATACAGAGCTGCCTGAGAGTTGGTAAAGAGGTGCTCGATTAAAAAAAGAACGAGCCACAAACCCGTTAAAGAATGGGCTTTACGCCAAATGAAGGCTTGAGGAATGAGAGGTGCTTGATAATGAGATGTCATAAATACATTTATTATTAACAAATTATCTATTAAAATATTCAACAAATTTTTAATTTTTTTATCAAGTATACTAGCTAGAGGCCGGTATAAAAGGAAGTAGTGCTTTATGAATGCCAAAAACAAGAGAGATTTTGAGAAAGAATTTAACCCTGAATTTATGAAAAGGGCGATTGAACTGAGCAGACACGCGGCTATTATTGAAAAAACAGGGGGCGTTTTTGGAGCAGTCGTCGTCAAAGATGGCAAGATCATCGCAGAAGGGTATAACCAAGTCTTAAAGCATAAAGACCCCACCTGGCATGCTGAGATGCAAGCCATTCGGGAAGCGAGTCAAAAACTAGGGACTCCCCATTTAGAAGGGTGTGTCGTCTACACCAACGCCGAATGCTGCCCGATGTGTTTAGCGGCCTGTTATTGGGCCCATGTCGATCATATCTATTACAGTGCGACCACAGGCGATTCTTTGAAATATGGAAACTTCCAAGACATTGGAATTTTAGAGGAACTGCGCAAAGAAAATAAAGATAGAAGGATTCAATTTTCAGAATACATGAGGGCCGAAGCGGTAGAAGTTTGGAAAGAATTTTCAAAAATGCCAGTCCGGGCCCATTATTAGAGATTTGATGTTTACAAAAAATCTTATCTAAGTTCAGTGATAGGGCGATTTTTTTGCATCCTTTTTCCTGAAGCCTTTATCACTACGCGGGCTAATTCACCCGGCATATAGTGATAAGGCCAAATGGTTACGTCTACAATGTTGGTGCGGGAGGGATCTGCTCCCTTTTTTATAGCTGCCTCTATTGCCTCTTCTTTTAACTTTGTCAATGTGGCTTCTCGGTTGGAAAGGCTGACGGTGGTGTCTAAAAGGAAAGAAATTTCGGCAAGAGCGGAGCCATAAGCATTGGCTACATCAAAGTGCTTAGGGAAGAAAACATTTTCAGGCTGTAAGAAGCTCATAAAAGGAGCTCCTCCTCCTACAATAACTATAGGAATATTTATGTTATTGCCCTTCATTTTGGATATGCCATATTCGATTTTTTCTTGCATAAGGGCTATGACTCTTTTCCCCTCTTTTTCCGGTATCCGGACGTTTTTTCCATCCTTGATGGAAAGACAGCCGGCGGCTATTGCAGCATCTGTTAATGTGAGCGTGTCCCCCCCAAAAACTTGGGCTTCTTGTTTTAGGTTTTTTCCTGAGCTTTTGGGTCCAATAATAATTGCATCCCCTTTTAAGTCCACATAGCTTCCTCCTCCTATTGAAAGGGCTAAAACATCCGGCATTCGAAAATTGAGGACGACCCCTCCAATATTAACATTGTGCATCGATCGCCTCGGATAGCCATTTTTAATCATTCCAATGTCGGTAGAGGTCCCTCCGATGTCTACTATTATAGCATCTTGCACTTGGGAGAGCTTGCTAGCTCCTACAAAAGAATTAGTTGGGCCTGAAGAGAGAGTCAAAAGTGGAAAGTTAATAGCTTCTTGAATATCTAAAATGCTCCCATCGTTTTGTGTGATCCACAAAGGACAAGAAAGGCCGCACTTTATTTTGATCTGTTCTAGATGCTTAAAACCTATTCCCATTGTTTTTTTAAGAGCCGCATTTAAAACAGTGGCATTTTCTCTCTCAATAAAACCAATGCCTCCAATTTGATGTGAAAGAGAAATGGGAAAATCGGGGCCGAGGATTTGAGACACAGCCTCTTGGCATGCGATTTCTTGCGCATTAAATATGGGAGAAAAAGCTCCAACGATGGCTATCGCTTCGGCGCCTTCTTCTACTAGCTGCTTTGCGGCCATTTCTGCTTGCTTTCTATCAAATGCATTGATCTCTTTTCCATCGCATCTATAGCCCCCATCGATTGTAATGCAAGAAGTAAAAACTGTTTTATACAAATTCTCTGGCCAAAAATAGCAGCAATCTAGATTTTGCGGCCTTTGGCCTGAAAGGCGGATGACCCCCACTCGAAAGAGATCCTGGCATTCTAAAATTGCATTCGTGGCATGAGTGGTGCCAATGAAAAGTCCCTCGATTTCTCGCCTATCTTTTGGATAATGAAGAAGCAGCTGCTCTATTGCTTTTAAAGCGCCTATTTCGAGAGGGGTTGTCGTCCAAGTTTTATGCTTGGCAATAATTTCACCTGTTGAGTTTACTAAAACAGCGTCTGTGTGGGTCCCCCCAATGTCCATCCCTATTACATCGCTCATAAGGGCACCTCGTAACCAAAGCATTTAGGGGCTGTCAATGCTAGTCCTTCAGGAGTTTTCCAAATATCCGGCGAGGGAAAACTTACGATACTGATGCGAAGACCAAAAAGGAGCGCTTCACTGGGAATTGGCTTTCCCGATTCTTCTTCCAATAAGACGATGATATCCGGGATCTTTCCGACGATTTTGCCGTTTTGACTGACAAGCAAATATTCGTTTTGATAATCAATGGAAAAACTCCCTTTTTCACCTTCAATTTTTAGGAATCCTTTTAAAAAAGCGTTGTCGATGTGTTGTTCGATATCGCAAATCACTCCGGAACCGATCCAAGTTCCGTGCGTAGCATCGATCAGGTTTTGGATGGGGTTTTCTTTTTGCATAGCTTGTCCAATTTCAATGGCTCTAGACACTGATTTTCTGATCACAGCTTCTTTAGCTTGCTTGCCATTCATGATATAGAAGGAAATAGCTGCAGACGATCCCATTTCTTCTGTGATCTTTCGGCATTTTTCTTCCATTTCAAAGGCACTGTCTGCCTCGACTATAAGACATCGGCCATTTACATCGCAAAGAAATGCCGGAGAGGCTGAAATCCCTTTTAAATTGCAAGATGAGATATTTAAAGTGGGAAATGCCCGCCCAAGCGTGTCTCCATCAATGAGTGGAAGGCCAAATTTAGAGGCGGCAATTAAAGGAGTAAAGGCATTTGCCCCTCCAATTTCTATCGTCAAAAGATAATCGATTTTTCTTTGATAATGGTTTTCTATTGCCGCAAAAATAATTTCAAATTCCCTTCCGCTTGAAAGCATCTCCATCGAGACTAAAGGAGCTCCCATAAACTCTAAAGGAACCACGAGGGCCTCGTCCGAAATGGCCTCAACCGGTACAATAGTGACGGGACCCGTCTGGGCGAGTTGCTGCTTTGCTATCATCAGATCGTAGGAAGGATCTCCTCCTCCGCCGGAACCTAAAATCGTTGCCCCAATAGCGAGAGCCTCTAAATGTTCAAGATAAATCTTTTGCATATTCCTTCCTTGGAAATAAAAATTTCATACAAAATGTTACTAAAAAGGCTTCTAAAAGGGGGACACCTGATAGTGTGATGACTTCTAAGAACGAAAGAGCTCCTACTAAACTTCCTGTGATGACAGTCAAAATATTGATAAAACGCTCGTTTTCATCGATGATAGCGTCTTGAAAGAGAAAGGAGTGGACCATTACCGCGCCCATGTTGCAAAGCAAAATGCCGATAAAACTGATAAATACTTCCAAGTGTTCTAAAATAGGAAGCAAGGCTATTGCCATTGCCGATAAACAAACAATCAAAATGCAATATTTGTCTTGTATTTTTGTAAATAATTGGCCAAGGCTAACGCTTGCCGAATACATATTGGCGTTATTAGTGGTCCAACCGGCTAATACTAAAAAACCTAATATCCATCCCTTCCATAAGCTGCTAGGTGATATATTTTGCAATATTTCAATCAAGTTATCTCCACCATGATGCATATAGAGGTAGGCGCCTGCCATTTCAATCAACGGAAGAGCCACGCAAAAGAGAAAAAAAGCTGCCAGTCTAGCGTCTTTCGAGGATTTGGCTTCTCTAAAAAAGGTTGGGAGATCTATCACAGCTGCGATAGATCCAGCCACTACTAAAGAGATGCCCGCTGCACTAAAGAACTGGTGAGTGCTATCCCCAGATTGATTTCCTTGTTGCATTAAAGCATACATAATCGTTAAGGCAAGAAGGGGGGAAATAGCCTTGGCTATGAATGTAATCCCTTGCAATCCTCGCATGCCTGCCGCTGCAATGAAACATCCAAGCAAAAGGGAGGCTGAGTCTACCCCTACATCGAGGCTAAAGTATTTTAAAGCCTCGCTCATACAGACGCCCATTAACTTTAATTGAATGGCGAACCATCCTATCATTGAAACGATCATGGCCCCTACAAAAAAAAGCTTCCCTTTAGACCCGAAGAGGTTGATGGCAAACTCAGCCGTTGATTTTCGCACATTTGCCGCAGAGGTGGCTGTGACAAAAGAAAGGGCAAATAATACCAAATTCCCTATCACTATAGCTAAAAAAGCCGATAGAGGAGAATAGTGCTTAGCAAGCAATTGTCCAATCATCAAAACAGGCAAGCAAATAGAGCCTCCCACTTGCACAATAGAGAGTTGTTTCCAATTTTGATTCATGATACCCCCCCCATTTGATTGCCGATCATATCGGCAAAAACGTGCTCTACGCAGCATATAAATGGGTTTTCAGAATCAAATCCATTTTCTATAGCTATTTTTCTTTGGTTGATCAGCTGCTCTCTTTCTATTTCTGTCAGGTTTGGAATTTCATCGAACATATCATCAGAGCTTTTTTGCTGGTCGCTATATTGAATATGTTGAACGCTATCTATTTCTACCAAATAGTTGAGAAGCCCCCCGCTAATTGCCAAGAAATTCTGCAAGTAAGCAGAGGTTTTCAAGGCGCTCTTTTCCTGCGTGCTATACGCCTCTATAATCATTGCCGGTTCATTTTCCATATCTTTGGAAATACCATATTTCCCTCCTTCCGGTCTAAAAAGAGCCTTGCAAGCAAAAGCTTCAGGCTCTTTTGGTGATGTGCATTGGTTTCTGATCTTTAAAATAATTGGAATTTTTTCCCTCAGCACATTTTTGTAAAGAGCTTTTAGGGCAAAATAAAAAGGCATTTCGTATCTGCTTTTCTCTTTCAAAAACCGCAAATTTTGTAATTTTTCTTGCAGATCGCCTCCCCTTTCAGATAGATAATCTATTGAAGAAGCAGCAATGCTTTTTTTGATAAGAGGAACGATGGATTCAAAAATTGCCGCTTTGCACTTCACATTCTCAACTTTCAAATTTGAAACAAGAGTTCTATCTGAAATGACAATTTTTCCATCCCCAAGCTTTTCTTCTTTTTCTAATTTGACAGCACTTAAAATGTGCGTTTTAGCGATCCATAGAATGTCTGATAAAAGAGAGGCCTCTATTTTGGCTTTGACAAGAGTTTGTTCTTTATGCGCATAAAAAGTTTGCTTTACGGCATCCATTTGTTTGTTTATAGCATCCTTTTCCTTTTTTATTTTTTCAAATTCGCCTTGAAATTTCTCAGAAAGCGCTTGTTTTGCCGCCTCAGAAGAGAGTCCCTCTTTTTCCATTTTAAATTGTTGATGCAAGCTTTCATTCCTTTGTTTGAAGGGCAAAAATTCTTTTTGCTTTTCTTTTAGGGCTAAAATTTCTTCTTCTTCAAGGCTCTCTAGTATTTTTCTTGTTTTTTTTATCTGATCTAACAGTTTTATGCACTCTTGTTTGGAGGCATAAAGGGTTTCTGACAAATTCTCTTTACTCAGCATGATTGCTTGATAAGCCCTAATTTCGCATAACTGATCTCCAATGAGGGGATCTGAAAATTGTTGTTGAATAAAAGCTGTAATGGCTTTATCCGTTTGACAGAGAAGAGTCTCCATGACATCTAACTTCTCTTCCGGTTTATAAAGGGAGTCTTCACAAGGAAAGAGCTCCTGCAAAAGAAATACGGTATTCACATATCCTCCAAAAAAATGATGGGTGCGAAGGCGCGTATCACTTGAGGCAAAAACCCGCGAAAAAATACGTAAAAGCGTAAATCTTAAGTGATCAAGCTTGCCATTCGCACAAAAATAAAATTAAAATGTAAAAATTAAGGGAGCTGTATTACAGCTTAGCGATGGAGCCGGCGATAGCGGCGATGAGAAGAAAGAACAAAAAAGGAGGTTAAAGAAGAACAGGAGACAAACGATGTCCCATTGAAGAAAGTCTCAAAAAAAGTTTTCAGACAGAGTGTCTGTAAGAGATCCTGAAAGATCTTATTAAAAAAAACATTCATAAACACATTCCTTATTATATAAAACCACTACATCTACTCGAAAATAAATAAAAATAGTTAACTTACAATATAATATCATTGTTAACTAAATCAAATCAAGTCTAATTTTTATAACGCCTAACTTATCGAGCGCCTGTTTGACATCCTCCGATTATATAATAGTAGACATCTTGCCTAATTTGTTTGTCCCTGCCATCCCTAAATATTTAGGAGAAATCCCGGCGGGGCGGTGGATATAGAAACCTAAAGGTCCAAGTGCCCCTATTGCAGCATGTCCATCATTGTCATATTTATTTTCGTTGCAGCGCGTAAACATCCCCGGGTCTCTACAATAATGCGTCGTGCCTGTCTTGATAAAATGCATGCACATCGCAATAAAAGCTGGCAATAGCTCTGGTGCTTCATAGCCATGTTCTCGAGCAATTTTTTCTTGCTCATCAAATTTTTTTCCAATGGATAAAGGCAACATATCTTTGGTCATCACTAACCAATAGGAATTTTCTATTTTTCCATCTGCAGTAACTTCAAATATTCTATCCCAAATAGCCCCATCAAATTTTTTCTTTGGTTTATTCTCAGCAGCTACTGGATCAAGAGAAAAGGCCAATTCGTCCCTAGGATCATCTACAATGGATTCAATGATTGTCTCAAATGTTTCACTTGGATCGTTGTTTATCATGAGCGCATCCAAAATGTTCAGGAAATTTCGCAAAGTGGTAGGTTCGCCATTCATTGTCTTTGGGATCATAACTATCATATTTTTCTCAATAACCGAAGCTTTAGAATCGATAGATGAAGAGCTTTTCATCATCTTGACCCAATCCGCTGGCAATGGAGGTTCTTCACCTACTTTAATTCCCAAATCCTCATAAAATTGGCAGCCAATAATGGCAGACTTCATCATCTGTTCTTGGCTAACAACTTCGTTTTTGAACATGGCTTTATTCACACCACTCCATTTCCCTAAATCTTTCGTCATCAAAAATTTGCTTAGGTGTTTTTGCACATCAATTGGAAGCTTTTTTTCTGGATTTATTTTAACCTTTGGACCTGCAAAGATACTTGAGTAGGCGTATTGAAGCAAGGCTTGTATGTTCATATGCTCTCTTATAATTACAAAGTATTATAATTAATTATTAAAAAACATTATATCATTAAATTTTTTAATTGTCAATTAAACAACTTGTTACTATAATTGAAAGAGCTTTTTAGCATTGTTTGTTGTGGCTTGAGCGAGCTCTTCAAATGAGATCCCTTTGAGAGAGGCGATGAAGCGGGCGGTGTCCACTAGATAGGCGGGTTCATTTTGTTTGCCGCGATGACTTTGTGGAGCGAGATAGGGTGCATCTGTCTCAATCAGGAGTTGTTCCAATGGCACCCGTTTGGCGACTTCCTGAAGCTCGGTGCTTTTTTTGAAGGTGACGATGCCGCTCAATGAAAGCATCCATCCCCTTTTAATGACCCCTTCGGCTTCTTGCATGGTTCCTGTAAAGCAATGGAGAACGCCGGGAGCATGATGGCGTCCATTGACAATGTATTCGCTATCTAAAATTTCAAAAAAATCTTGAAAGGCCTCTCGGCAGTGGATGACGATGGGTAAATCGCATTCTAAGGCTAAGTGGAGATAGCGCCTTAGGAATTTTTTTTGAATGTCGCGGTTGGAATGTTCGTAATAATAATCGAGACCTGTTTCTCCAATAGCATGAAGTTTTCCTTCCCGCGCTGCTTGTGCAAAGATAGGAAAGGCCTCTTCTCCCTCCTTCTCTACATCATGGGGAGTGGTGGCAGCTGTTTGATAGACCCATGGGAATTTTTTTATAAGATCCGAGCTTCTTTCTAAAGAAAGGGGATCTGTGCAAATATTGATAATGGCTTCAATTCCCGCTTCTTCAGCCCGCATTAAAAGCAAGTCCAGCTGATCCAATAACTCAGGGCTTGTCAAATGAGCGTGGGAATCGATCATTTTGACAGCAATTCCCGCTAAATCTTCTTTACCCAGGGAAGCGTTGCCCCTTCCGGGGCTTCCTTTCCCTGGGCTACCCTCTTCCACCCCATTCTGGGGTTCATGAATTTTTTTAGCGGGAATTGCTGTCATTTCGAAAGGGCTATATCTTGCCGGATGGCTGTACTGAGGTGCTCAGCAACGACATCAGGGGTTAATACTTGGGGCAAAATGACAGGCTCCCCTGCTCCGTAAAGAACATAAAGGGGAACACTATTGCGGCCGAATTTGCTCAATGCCTCAGTGATTATCGGATCGCTCTTTGTCCAATCGGCTTTCATTTTTACCACTCCCAATTTGTCAAGCTCCTGTTTGACATCCTCGGAATTAAGCACCAAATGATTCGCTTGGCAAATCAGACACCATTTAGCAGTGAAATCAATCAAGATCGGTTTTCCAGCTTCTCTTAATTGAACGACTCTTTCGGGAGAAAAATTTTCCCATCCAATCCAGTGATCATCTCCTGCCGACTCTTGGATTGACCAAGTGGCTCTGGGAAAGATAATCGTTGAAACGCCCATATAAGCGAAAAGAAGGATGGAAGCATACGCAAAAAGCCTAGTGCTCTTTCTAGCCAAAGGAGAGCATGCTCTGCCATAAATCCAGGCGCCGATGGAAAAGCATAAAAATCCGGCCAGCAAACAGATCAGAGAAAAAGCATTTGTTTGAGCGCTAAAGACCCATAGCAACCAAAGGACGGTGGCCAAAAGAAAAAATCCCATCAATTGCTTAAATGTTTCCATCCATTGGCCCGGCTTTGGTAAAAAGCGGAGAAAAGATGGAAAGGCGGCCAGCAAAAGATAAGGGAAACACATCCCAAGGGCTAAAGAAGTAAAAATCATCAGGGCCGGAAGGATGGAAAGAGTGACGGCAAACCCAACGGCCGAGCCTAAAAAAGGCCCTGTACAGGGAGTGGCCACCGCAGTGGCGAGAACCCCGCTAAAAAATGAACCAGCATATCCCGACGACTTTTTAACCGTGTCTGCTTCCGTTTGACCTGCCCACGAAGCAAAAAACATGCCCCATTCAAAAAGGCCAAATAAGCTTAAGGAAAATATAAAAAGCAAGGTTGCTAAAATAACGACAAACAAAGGCTCTTGCAATTGAAAACCCCAACCCACTGATTGTCCATAAGCGCGCAAGACTAACATGGCAGAAGCCAAAACCCAGAAAGATACGAGCACCCCAAACGAAAACATCAATCCATGCTTGAGAGTAAGCGAACGGCTTTGGCCGGACATTTTAACAAAACTCATCACTTTAAATGAAATGACCGGAAGAACGCACGGCATCAAATTCAAAATCATTCCGCCGAGAAAAGCAAACAGCAGTGCCAGGCCCAGTCCCCCTTCAAATGAAAAGGAAGAAGCGGGTTGAGCGATCGCTTTAGAATACCCAATCGCGGGTGAGTCCGCAGATGTAAAATAGCTTAAAAACGCAGCATCTCCTTCTTCTTCGATGGGGCTATCGATATCAAGGGCTTCCACACTCTCTTCCGATCCCTTTTGTTTATGGAGCACTAAAACCCCTTTTAAAAATTTAGTTCCCGCTCCGATTTCATCGCTCCCTTTAAGATTGACAAAATAGCGGTTAGAGTCTGTGGAAGCAACAGTGGGCTCTGAGAGGGGGTCGATGACATTTTGATCTTCTGGAAAAAAATAGACACCTCGGATTGTTTCTTCTGTTTCTCCTTTTCCTTGAGCAACTTCTAATTGAACCATTCCATCTTTGCGGATCGTTTTGATCTCTACATGGGTTTGAGGGATTTTGCTTCGCGCCTCTTTGAAGAGCGCGGCGACTCCTTGTCTAGGAGAAGGTTTTTGATCTGAAACAACCAAGGGAACAGAGAGGAGAGCATTCCCCGGCTGGCATGTAAAGGATGAACAGACCAACCAATTCACCTTAGCTTGCAATTCGATGTTCTCTTTTAAATCCAAATGGGCAGGAGGTGTAATTTGACTCAATAGAATCACCTCATCCGAATAACCAAAGCCCACCATGTCAGAGGTGGTAAATTTTTCAGGGAAGGGCCACTGAAGAGGAGAAGCTTCGAATCCGGCGGGGAGTAACCATTCGACTTTTAAAGGAATGCCGGCGTCTCCCGGGTTTTTCCAATAAACATGCCACTCTTTTTCTAATTTTAGATGAATCGCTACCCAAAAAGGCTGGCCCGGTTGAATCGCTTCCCCCTCCTGAATGAGTTCACTTTTGATATGAGATGTTCCATCAAGGGCAATCCCTTGTGAGGGAATCCCCCACCCAAGAATCAAGAGCATCAAAAATTGAAGAATCATCTAATCTCCTTGACAAATTACATTCTATTCGGTTATTCAACTTGTTTAACAAATATCAACCAAATTAAATTAAGCAATTTAAAATTAAAAATTTAAATTAAAAAAAATTATTATAATGGATTTTTAAATGTTTGTAAAGATTATAATACTAAATGGTAACCCTTTTTTTGAAGCTTACTCTCAATCGGACCTTTTAGGTAAACTCATTTTTTTATCACTTTACATCTTATCCATTTGCAGTTGGTCTATTCTCTTATATAAAACTTGGATCACTTATCAAGCAAAAAAATATGCCTTTCGATTCCATGAAGCGTTTCAGCTTCAAAAATTAAATCCATTGAGTTTAGACAGCGAAGGGATTTATAAAAAAAATGGAATCAACCCTTTTTTGGAGCTCTATCAAGTTTTAAAGAAGCAAAGCATGGAAATCCTGACTAAAAATCGACATTTTAGTAAAACCCAGCAAAATGAAACCAAAACAACCACTTTTGGCCAGGCGAATATCCCCTCTTCTTATCTTTCTTTAAGCGATGTCGATTTTATTGCCTCCCATCTTTCCACTCAGGTTGCAACCCAAGTTAAATTTTTAGAAAAAAACCTCTATATTCTTTCCACAACTGTTAGCCTGGCTCCCTTTTTAGGCTTGCTTGGAACCGTTTGGGGAATATTGATGACTTTTTCAGAACTTCAAGCGCAAACCTCCGGCAGCACACATCAAATGGTTCTTGGAGGACTGTCTCTGGCTCTCGCGACGACTGTCCTTGGGCTATTAGATGCGATCCCGGCTCTCGTGGGTTATAATTATTTAAAAAATACCATTCGCGATTTTGCAACCGACATGGAAGGATTTTCCAACGAAATTTTAGCGGCCGTTGAACTCCAATACAGGAAAGTGGATTAGGGAATTATGTCTAGAAGCCGAATCTCATTTTCAGGGCATTCAAACTTTGAGGAGCCTACAGTTAATTTAACCCCCTTGATCGACGTTGTCTTTGTCATTTTGATCATGTTTATTGTGATAGCTCCTCTCCTTGAGCTCGACAGAGTTGAGTTAGCTGATGCACCTAAGGCTGGTAAGGTGGCATCGTCCTCGGTACAGGAAACAAGCCCCATTGCGATTCATGTGCAAGAGAATAATGCGATTTTGTTCAATAATCAAAAAGTGACTCCTCAAGAACTTGTCCCACTATTAAAAGAAGCAAAATTG
Organism: Parachlamydiaceae bacterium; assembly: GCA_025451995.1. Taxonomy (GTDB): domain Bacteria; phylum Chlamydiota; class Chlamydiia; order Chlamydiales; family Parachlamydiaceae; genus JANWJE01. The sequence goes on from JANWJE010000071.1 coordinate 22,989, forward strand.
AAGCATCCAAGTGCTCGCCCACAAATTTTTCATGATAAAAAAGCTCATTTTGGCACCTATCAATCAGTAAAAAACGCGGCAGAGGAAGCTGGATTTTCACATATCGATATTATTTTGAAACCAGCATAATACTGAAGTAACATTAAAATTTGGTTTTTGAACGCCTCAAAGCCCCGGGGTTGAGCGATCGTAAATGGGCCCATATATTGACTTAATATGGCCCCATTTACGATCGCTCAACCGCGGGAGCTTTCACGCTGCTCAAAAAATTAAATTTTAATGTTTTTTCAGTATAAATCATGCTCAATAATAGACCTCCTTTTTCTTTTTTCATTTCAATCGTTGTCTCTATCCATCTTTTGCTTTTGGTTGTGAGTTATAGCTGGAATCCCACTCAACTTAACTCACAACCGGCTAAAAAAATGATTGTCCAAACAATTAAACTCCATCCGCTGCAAGCTCAAATTGCACAAAGTGGCAATTTTATTCCCAGTTCGCAATCATCGCCACCTTCTTCACCTTTAGAACCGATTAAAAAAGAAGCCATCGAAAAGGAAATCGTAGAGGCTCCAAAAGTGATTCCAATGGAAAAAACACCCCCCATTCCAAGTCCAACTGTTAAAAAAGAACCCGCAGCTGAAAAAAATAATAAACCTGCACCTGTGGCTAATGAAAAACCCGAGAAACAGCCAGTCCCTGTCAAAAAAGTCGCTGAGCCGTCTAAATCACCGCCTAAAAAACAACCTGAAAAAGAAAACAAACAATTAGAAGAAAAAAAACAACGGGAAAGAATGGAAGCAGAGAAAAAAAGGGAGCAAGAAATCGCCGCTGCACAAGAGGCAGCGAGAAAAAAGGAATTAGCCCTTTTGGCAAAAGCAAAAGAAAATCTTGCGAAAATGAATGAAAATCGAGAGAAAATCGCATCTTCTACCACTCCTAAATTGAATACAACCCCCCTTCCTAAAGAACTTGACAGCCTTCATGTCGATGCTCTCGCAATGGGAGAGAATTCAGAAAGTTGGGGAACAAAAGAGGCCTCTTATGCCGATGAAGTGGCTTATCGATTAAAAATGGCCTTGAAATTACCCGATTATGGCGCAGTGAAAGTGAAATTGACCATTTCTCGAACGGGCAAGGTGATTAAAGTAGAAACCATGCAAAGTGAAAGCAAAAAAAACACATCGTATATTGAGACAAAAATTCCAAATCTTTTATTTCCAGCTTTTGGATTAAAATTCCAAGGGGTAGAACAAAATACATTTGTAATTACTCTGCAAAATGATTAGACTTCTTGCATAATTCGCTTTGTTTGCTAAAATGAGAGATTTTTGGATGGGTTTATTGCCAAATTTTGAGAGCATATTGAATTAATATGGTCGAAAAATTTGGCAATAAAGACGCCAAGACCCTGATTGCTACCTTAGAAGGGCAGTAGATTCGAGATTATTTTCTCTCTAGGAGCTCGCACAGGCTGCCGAAAATAGTTGAGCCATATTGACTAATATGGCTCAACTATTTTTGCGAGCTCCTAGAGGAAAAGAACTC
>JANWJE010000072.1 GCA_025451995.1 Parachlamydiaceae bacterium
CCTTTGAAAAAAGCAACCAAACTTAGACATTGGGCATATTCAATGCTTTTTTCAAAGGGCACCAACACACGCAATCGATGGTCTTTTGTTCAATCATTATATCATTATATCGTTTCCATCGTTAATTGTTTGCTTTAGAAGAAACTTTCATTAGGCAAAATTTTGAATCACGATGTGTATAAACTGAAGGAAAATAGGAGTTAAAGACTCATAATAGTATTTATTGACGACTTTAAATGAATGCAACTCATAGGGGTTTAGATATTCAGAAATAATGGGGAGGAGATCTTGAGGAAGAGAGCGCATTTTTTGAGGCCAACGGTCATTTTCCAAAAAATAGATCACTTTTTCTTGTAGAGAAAGAGGGGGCGGGGATGGAGCGAAGAAATGATTAAAAAGAGCAGCAAGTCCATTACGGCTCACTTCATTTCCCCCTTGAAATAAGAGGGGTCTCGGCAAAGTAGAGGAAACAAGATTATTTAACATTCATCGACCGGTTATTAATTAATAGGTGCATTTTAAAATATTAATCAATTAAATTTTAATATATAATAAATGTTTTATTCAATTACTTTGTCCTTTTGGTTTGTATTTTTTTTATTCATTTGCTATATTCTAACTCTTTAACAATAGACCTCTTTCGAAACTCGCTTTGCTTGAGGAAAAGAACTCGAATCTACCCGTTTATAAGGTAGCAATCAGGGTCAAGGATTCTTTTTATCAAGTAAATGGAGTTTCAAAAGAGGTCTAATATGTATTTTGGGTTAATACTATGTACTCACCTACACTTGGAAATGGAAATCTTTTGCATTGCAGTTGGACTGGTTCGTTTGACAACTCTACAATCCAACAATTAAACCTGATCTTTCCCCGAGGCGACGGAGTGATGATCATATTTGACGACTATGTACAAATCAATCCCTCAGAAAGATTAATTCCCTTCAAATGGCGCCTTAGCTACGATAGAGAACGTCTGTCGACCTATAAACTGATGATGGATATTGGAAGTGTAAAGAATGCTGTCCTTATGGCGCATTTCGATAATGACATACACCCTGTTTTTTTAAAGTCTCCAGAAAGAGTGCATATAGGGAAGTCTTATGATCTAAAGATCGCCACTCATGATAAGGCTGTTTCCGTAGAACTTGTTGAAAAAATTCCTACAATCGAAGAACAGCCCCATGCAAAGCGAAGAGAGCTGGCTTTAGTCTATCAATCTTTAATGGGCCCTTTTATAGAAAAACTAAATTGCACATTAATTAACTCACTCACCAATCTGCAAAAAAAGACTCCTAGTCTCTGCAAATTTAAATTTAATACTCAATGTTTACCTCAATCATCCGGTGAAATGGATTTAGGTTGGATTGTATTAGAAGCGATCGAAGATGAAGTGAAAAAAATGGACAGCGAGATATTTGAAGATATTCTCGCAAAGACCCAAGCAGCGCTGCATAATTTTACAATTAATCCTGTGCTGGAAAAAGAAATATTTAAACCCGGATTTGAAGTTCTTGGAAAAAAAGGGCTTGAAAACATCGCTAGCGCCGTCTGTAAAAAGTTTTTACTAGAAAATAGCATTGCGCCGGAAGCTCAAGAAATCATCGATAACCATATCGCCAATATCGCAAATACATTCTGGTACATGTGTCATTAAATTAGATCTCTTTCGAAACTGCAATCCTGTGCTTCTGCCTGTGTCTCTGCCCGTCCGTTTAACCGGGAAAAGGGCGGGCAGGCAGAGGCACGGGATTGCAGTTTCAAAAGAGGTCTAATCAACAACTTTTTTCCAAGTAACAGGGGTGAATCTCTTTTAAAGAAAGATTATTTTTTTTTATTTTTTGTTGAAATTTCTCAATTGAATGAGCAGTATGATCTGTTAAAAAAACAAGATGAGTTAATTCGTCAAGATGAAGAGGTTCATTTTTTTTAATATCGCACTTCATCTCTTCAAGAAACTTGCTAAGATCTGTTTTATTTTCAAACGTGAGTATAAGCTGATCGGCATACATTAATGTGTGATCTCTATTAGAACTATCGTATTTATCCCATGATTCTTCCACACGAATAAATTTGTCCCCTTCTTGCAGTTCTAAAATACGAATCGATTTTCTTTCCCAAGGTTTTGATTCTAAGGGAACAGGTGAAGTGACTTCTAAGAGGCGAGCATTTGGAAAATAGGACTGTTCAAATTTAGAAAGACAATGCATAGGTGATTCTTTTTTAAATCGATTTAGCGCAGAAGCATCTTGGAAATCTTTTTCATCAATTTTGATTGGAGTTTCGTTATTTTTTTCAATAGGATTTTCTTTGAAAGGTAAAGATTTTTCAGTCAAAGCTTTTTTTTGAAATTCGATCATCTTGTTTCTATGGAATGTTGCCTGTCGAATATCTCTTGCTTTTAAACGTTCCATTTCCTTAAGGTCAATCCGTTTTCTTATCTCCAAAATTTCACTCAAAACTTCTTCTGAATCTAATTCTAATTGAGGTTCTTTAAATATATTTTTTTCTTCTTCAATAGCTTGAATACAAGGATCTAATAATTTTTCGACATGTTCGATTGAACACTTTGTTAATGTCCACAATTCTTCTTTTTTCTCTAAGGAAGCAAGCAAAGAGTTTGTTTTTGAGATTTGGAAGGAGGAGAAAGCGCTGAGGACTTCAAAATAAATTTGTTTAGTTTTTAACAATGTCATCAGTGGTTTGAAGTTGTTTAATTTGTTATTTTCAGCTACCTCTAGGCTCTTCGACACATTAATCGTTTTAAGCACATCGCTTGCATTTTTGAGCAAAGATTGTTTTGTTTTCTCACTAGGTGCCAGCGTGGCGCTATAAAAATAAACTTGCGCTTGGCTTTCTGCTGATTTCAATTGAAACTCTAATAAACGAACAAATAGTGTTTCTTTGTTGTTTAGAAACTCAGTTAATTTTGAATTCTCTTTATCATTCAATGAAGTTGTAGCTGATTTTTTTATTTCTTCAGCGATGAATTCTATTTCTTTCGTATAGTTTAGAAGCTCTGTCCAAAGCAAAGAGGCTTTATTCCAATGATCCTGGGCTTTCTCGTAGAGCAAGATCTGTTTTGCTTCTTGATAAAGAGTTGTGGCCTGATTGTAAGTACTATCAATCAATGACAATATCTCACATCCCTTATTTAGCTGTTCAGTGGTATTATTACTCTCTAAGATTGAAGAGGCAAAATCTCCTGGATAACTAGAAGAATTATTATATGAATTAAAATTAACCATGATTATTGATTGCCTTAAAATAGTTGATTAAATTATATTATATTTTATTACTATAATGCTTTAAAAAGCAATTTTTTTATGTCATTGTTTGTGAAAATCTATTGAACGGTAATTGTTGATAATTTAATGAAGATTTTTGTTTGACGTTAATAGACCTCTTTCGAAACTCCATTTGCTTGATAAAAAGAATCTTTTTCTCAAGCAAATGGAATTTTGAAAGAGGTATAATGTGAAATTATTTATCCAATTATAATTGGATATTAATATTTAATATTACAAAAAAAGGAAGATGTTAATGAATCTATTATCTCAACCAGCATATGAAAATGAAAAGAATCAAAATCCGGAATTGTATCTATTTGATACTACGCATGATAATTATGTGGAATTTATGAATGGAGCACGCCATCATCTTGCATATGGCAGTTTAGCGGGAAGATATTACAATCATCCTATGGTAGAATTTAGCAAAGATATAGCGGATATTGTTGTTGATTCTATTCGTCTAATATCTGGTGGTGCTGCAACTGTAGCGCTTGGTTCTTTTCTTACTCCTTGTGCTTTTATTGCCGTTTTTTTTGGCTTACCGCCCCGGGAAGTTGGTTCTATGGCATCACTCATTGTTCAAGGTACTGAATCGGCAACAGTTGGTGCTTTGACTCCTTTTGGCCGTCTATATAATATTGGAACACGCATTCATGCCTCTGTTAGTCGTTCAAATCCAACAATTGTTCAAACTAGAGAAAATCAATTATAGATACTGCTTCCAACTTTCAGTTGGAAGCAGTATAGATCAGCATTCCCTTAAAATAGGGAATGCTCTGTTTATGTCCAATTAAGAAATTTTTGAAAAGTCTAAACCAATTTTTCACTTGCTGGTCACTTGCTAGAGGTATAATAATGCTCCGATTGCAAGCCCTAAACCGTAAGAACCCTCTCTCTCATAACCCATTTGAATGGTTAAAAATGCAAAGCTTGCAAGGGCTAGGGCGATGGTTTTTTTCTGTGTTTCCGATAAATTAATTTTTATATAAGAAGGTGTTGTTGCTTCCATATAACTCTTCATCATCATCATTCGACGTTCTCTTATTCTCATTGTTGTCATCATTCAGCCCCTTTCTTTAACTCGACTTTATACAATTTTTTGAACTCATCTTAGGAGAGAAGCTTTCTACAGCTAAATAAATTTCTCGGAAGGGGGAAAACAACCCCTTCTTGCGAAATGTATGACGCTGTCGTTTGCTTCTCTATCGAATATTCGTCCAAAAGTTGGATAAAGTCGAGTTTAATAGATTAACAGTCAATTATATATGTATAATATATTAAAAATCAAATGATTTTTACAATGATCTTCGCGCCGTTATCGACATCATTATCATAGTTTATCAATCAGCAAACAAACGATTTAAATTTTAATCCATGAGAAAAATGTGCTTTTGTCTTCCTGCTCTTCAATGTATGAATCTTTATAAAGCAACTTAGGAACTTCGCAAGAAAAAACGTGCGTATTATAACTACATTGAATTCCCTTATAGGTTGGAGACTCGCGTTTTTCAAATTTATTTTCTTCAAGCAAGGGCACTACGTGAACATTTGGACCTGCAATTTGTAATTCTTCAGCTAAACCTCTTATTGCACATTCTTCCGGTGTTTCATTAGGCTGCAATTTTTCAGCGACATATTTATTACCACGTTGGCGTTCCATTCCATTTTTAAAAATTTGCTTTTCTTCAAAGATTTGAAAACGCTGACCTTCTTCATTCATGTGAAAACATTTAATGGCAACAACATCAACACGGCGATGTAACTTTTCATCTTCAATCCCAAGTACGCATTCACCACTCTTTATTTCCCCATATAAAGCTGAAATGCTTTTGATCCACTCATTTGGTTTGATATCTGGAAATTGACTCAGCAAAAGACCTAAATCTTCTTCACTGTTTATTTTTAGTGGAACAAAACCAACACTATTCATAATAACCTCATACATTACAATATAACTAATTTTAAAAGTTGCGAAACCATACGCAACATGTTTATTTTGCACTAACAATAAAAAAAAACAATTAATTTTCCAAAATGGTTTATACCGATTACTACCCAACATGCAGCAACAGTTGCATCATTGCCAAAAATTCATCGAGACCCTTTTGATCGAATATTAATAGCTCAAGCGATTTCAGAGCCGCTTATCTTCTTAACAGCCGATCATCAACTTAAAGATTATTCTTCTCTTATTGAATGGGTTTAATATGTTTTCCCTTTTAAATTTCGATTTAATATAATTTTTGCATAAACTTAAGCAAATAAGGTATATATGCAAATTAATTACAATCCTACTTATATTATCAATCTCGATCCCGATCGTTTTGGTGGAAAGCAAGAAGACTATCTGACTAGAACACGTCAAATCATTGGAGATGTTGCAAAGAAAATTACTCAAGCAATAGAAAATGAAGGAGATCTGACTGCTCTATTTTTTGAAATCATCGAACAGGTTAGTCAAAAAAGGGCTGAAATAGCAAAAGATCATGGCACTTTGGATGCGGAGAAATTTGGAAGAAAAAGAGATCGTGAACTTCCAGGTAGGGTTTCCATTCTTGCTTTGGGACAAGTGTATAAAAAATATAATGTAAAAATAATCGAATATTTATCTAAGTATTTATGGGAAATGGATGCGGAATCAAAAAAAGAATATGTCATTGAGGAAGATGATCATTTATTCAAGTCTAGGTTAAAAATTGAAATAAATACCGCAATGGAACTCAAAGAAAGGGGATGCTTTGAAGAAGATTTTAATGCCCATATGCCTTTGGGAATTTCTCTTGATGATATAGATGACTTGAAATTAGAAGATGTCGAGGCCGTCCAAAATTACCATGAAAGATTTCGTCAATATAAAAATGAACAGCCCGAAAGATACAAAGTAAGAAAAATGGATTGTATGTTGGCAAAACTTAATGAAATTTTTCCATCGCCGATAAGTTTGGGCATTCCTCCTCAATTGGTTCATATACTTTATCCAGAAGATGAAGCATCGTTCATATTGGATAATTTACGGAGTCGTTATGTCCACGCGACGGTTGAGGTTGAAATCGGGGATAAATCATTTGGGTTGACTGACTATTGGACATGGATGTATGAAGATGGCAATTGGTTAGAATCAAAACAAATGCAATTCCATCCAATCAATCGAATGAAAAGGTGTTCGAAAATAATGATGCTTCATCAAGATGAGTATGACATTCAACCTTTATTGAATGAAATATCCAAAATTTTTATCAAAGCAATCACATGGAATAAAGAAAAACAGAGCGTGAATGAATTGAAAGAGATCATGGCGCAGCTTTGGTATTTCTCTATCCATAATATGTGTGATGTTAGAGGAAGCGCTGCTTGCACAGAAATTTTCCATCATGCGATTTATCAATCCTTGGGATTAAAATATCATTTTGATGAAGAGAATCTGATGCTCGATCTCGAGGCATTTTCAAAGATCCTTTTTTCAGATTTTCAAGAAAGTTATAGAAATAATATCAGAATTGATCTTGAAGAAGAATCATGATTGATGTTGTTCATTTTAGCATTTATGCCTTCATTGGAATGATCGCGGGATTCCTGGGAGGGCTCATGGGAGTCGGAGGTGGGATATTGGTTGTTCCGGCTCTTCTTTTTGCTTTTAATTCATTTGGATTTTCATCAGAAAATACGATTCATATAGCCATAGGGACATCTTTGGCTGCAATGCTTTTTACGACTGCTTCCTCTGCTTATGCCCATCATCAGCACCGTGGAATCTATTGGAATATTGTGAAAATTTTAACTCCGGGAATTTTTTTTGGGGCCATTTTAGGCTCCTGGCTCACCACCAATATTTCGGGAAATTCGCTCACAGCCATTTTTGGCTGTTTTGTGATTGTAGTTGGAGTCTATTTTTTTATTTCTAAAGAAATACCCGTTGCTCAATTTGAAGAACCGAATGGGTTGATCCTTGGCACTACCGGATTGTTTTTAGGAACGATTTCATCTTTCTTTGGAATCGGGGGAGGGATCATCACCATTCCAATTTTGACAGCGATGCATGTCCCTATTAAGAACGCTATCGCAACATCAGCTTTTACAGGCTTTTTGATTGCTACATTTGGAGCCCTTTCGTTTCTCTATTTAGGACTAAAATATCAAACCCATCATGATCATACCATAGGGTACATCAACATCTTTGCCTTTCTTTCAATCAGCGTAACTTCTGTATTGTTCGCGCCGCTTGGTGCAAAGCTCTCTTATCGAATGATGAATGAAAGGCTCAAACAAGTCTTTGGTACAGTATTAATTCTCATCGGCTGTCACCTTATTTATGGTTCTGTCAGACCTCTTGTGTCATTAGCTTTGGCGGAAATGTCTAATTTGCACTCACCGTAATTAAAAAAAATTAAAAAAAATATTTTAAAAAATACAAATATGTTAATATTTAGGTAGGGGATCGGGCAATGGAGATGCTATGAATAAAATCAAAGCTAAATGTTTGTATTCAGACGAAATTAAAGCATATTTTTTTATGAAAGATGCTAAAGCTAGAATTATTGAGGAGCAAATCAATATTCATTCTAAATTAAGTATCCCCATTGATTATCCATCGATAGAGAAAAATGCTGAACAATCTGTGATAATAGAATTAGAACATGTTTTAAAGCACCTCTCTGAATTGGGAGTTGAAGCCCTTGATGTATTAAAAACAGATCATCTTGTTTTGTATAACAAAATAATCGAAGTTTTCAAAAACGTATATATAAATGAAGAAGAATCAATAAAGAAATTAAAAAGTTGTAAAAGATGGCATGATTTCAAAAAATTGATGCCTGTCATTTTCCCACCTTCTTTGATCGATGAAATTTTCGCTATTGGGGAAGATTATTATTGTCGAGAAGATTTTAATCGGGCTAGGATTCTTTTTTCTTTTTTAATATTAATTAGTTCTAAAAATCCAATTTTTTGGTTAATTAAGGGACTTAGTGAACAAAATATAGAACGATATGATGAGGCCCTCGTGTCATATCATCAGGCTATCCAATTCGATCCCACCTTGTTTTTAACCTATCTTCACATAATTGAATGTTTATTAATTTTATCAAAAACAAATGAAGCAATGCAAGTTTATGGTATTTTTATTAATGAAATAAATAAAGAAGATTATGAAAATGAAGAAATAGTCATGTTAAAACTGAAAAAAATTGAAGAAAAAATTGCTGTGTTAAAATGAAATTATTCATGAGAGGAAATCTATGCAGCCATCTTCTAGTGAACAAAACAAAGAATACAGTTTAAAAGAGATCAGACTTTTATATGATTTTGCTCTAACTAGCGGTGAAAGATCCAGTATTAGGCAAGAGAGATATAGAGATATAGATAGCGGTCATAGAGATAAACTGCGTCAAAGAACAATGGGCTATTTAAAAGAAAAAATGGACCAGACCGATATTGATGCGAAACTCAAACAAATTAAGAGTTTGTCTTTTATCGTTCAAAAACGTATTCCAAACCAAATAGGAAATATTATTGTAGGTGTACTTGGCTCAATTGTTGGTGGCGGTTATGGTGCAATTGTCGGTATATTTCCTGCAGGCCTAATAATCCTATCAGGCCTTTTTGCAGAGATGCCCTATCACTTTCCACTTCTATATGCTGTTCTCCGTCCCTTTGTTATTGGTCCACTTGTGGGTGTAGGTGCCTATTTTTATGTTGTTTTGGACAACGTTGCACATGTTACCGCCAAACTGGACCTTGAATTTGGTTATACATTGCTTCATTATGCACATGAAATGGAAATGTTAGGAGAGCAACTCAAAACAGAGTTTGCATTGCGATAACCAAAATAGACTTCTTGCGTAATTAGCTTTGCTTGATAAAATGAGAGATTTTTGGATGGATTTTTTTATTCGCCTAAAGTCAAATTATTTTTGAGTTAAAATTTTGGCGTCAATTATGTTTATTTCTGATGTTGATCTTTTTCAGAGTCGTTTTTTTCACCGGGCAATAGAAAGAGAAGGTTTTACAGTTTCTAAAAAATCTTCGCTCACCGACACAAAAATCACTCTTATTAAAAAAAATTTTTTTTCAGATGCATCGAGTTCAACTGCAATTAACGCAAAATTGGCCAATCTACAAGATGATTTAGAGGATTTTCTTAAGGAATATCCCCATTTTCGCCTCGAATACATATCAAACAATGAAATTGCATGCACGAATATAGCTAAAATTTTTGAAGATGAATTAAAAGTTTGGGTTAAACAAGAAAAGGGAAATGCAAAAGAAGCTGCGGAGAAAATGAAACAAGCTTTTTATAGAGGCGAAAAAAAGCTGAGTTTGTCGGGTCTTGGATTAAAAACAATCCCAAGCGCTATCAATTATCTAGAAAATTTAACCGAACTTTATCTCGATAATAATAAGTTCTCGAATATACCTGAACCTATTTTTAGCCTTACAAATTTAACAAGGCTAAATCTAAGCAACAACCTACTCGCAAAAATCCCTTCTGCTATCGGCAACCTTACCAATTTAGTTGCGTTGAATTTAAGTAAAAATCAGCTCATAGAGCTGCCCTCTTCATTCGAGAATTTAAGCAATTTGACATTCCTTTCTTTGGATAATAATCAATTTACTGAGCTCCCTCAACCAATCATCTCTCTTATCCATTTAATTCAACTTAGACTGGAAAATAACCAGCTCAGATACTTGCCTGATTCAATTGCTCATCTCACCAATCTTCAGGGAATCAGTCTATCAAAAAACTATCTCACAATCCTTCCTGATTCATTAATAAATCTTATCAATTTAAGGACTCTTTGCGTAAATAAAAATCAACTGGGGTCTTTACCTTCTCAAATCGGTAGATTAAGTATGTTAGGAATGTTAGATATTGAAGATAACCCCAATTTATTAGAATTGCCCCGTTCCCTGGGACAATGCCCCCTAATAACACAATTGCCAATTCATGGAACAAACATCTCTTCAGAAAGCGCAAAAAATATCCTTGCTGAATGTAAAGAAAACAGAAAAACAAATGATCTCCCTAAAAGACTAGAAGCATGGCAAGTGAGTTCTAATATTTCATTTGATTTGAACTTTATTCAGCAATTTTCTGTATCGGAAAAGCAAATCATCCATGAATGGTTGACTAGGCTTGAGCATTCAAACGATTTTAATACAACATCGAAAACTTCTTTAGCAATTGCGGTCTGCGGCATGCTTGAATCACTGAGAGACTCGCCCCTTTTTAATGAAAGCTTCTTTACTCAAGTTCCCGATAATTTAGTAGAATGCGGCGACAGAGCTTCAATGGCATTTAACGAACTATACATGATATGGAGAATGGCAACTCTTGATCCAAAAGAATCCATAGGCGCAAAACTTGCCATTGGTGCCAGGGCAGCAAAAACAGCAGCGCTTAGGGCTGCATTGCAAAGACATATTGATAGAGAAGAAAAAGCAAATGGAAAACCATTGGAAGAAAGTGTAGAAGTTTATCTTTATTACGAGTCGCATTTAAAAGACAAGCTTGGCCTTCTCACTTTTATGCAAGATATGCTTTATCCCGAAATAGGACAAGTCGATTGGATTGATGAAAAAAGTCTAATCGATGAAGTCAACAATTCATATCTCGATATACTAGCCGATTTTCCTTCTATTAGACAACTTTGTTTGAATGAATTACGAGAAGAGATAACCCTATTTGAAGACAAAGCAATCGATGCAGTTGAAAAATTAGAAGATCAGCTTAATGCCGCTCAGATCGATGAAAACTTTTATCGTTCAACTCTCGATGAGATTAAAACAGGATTAGAGGCGAACAAGCATCGGATCATTCGAGATTGGCTAAATCAGAAAAAGTTCTAAATTAGACCTCTTTTCGTTAGCCTGCGCGCGCTCCTATTCTCAAGCAAAGCTAATTACGCAAGAGGTCTAATGGCTAATGTGGTGGTTTCGTAAATTTAGGGCTTCTAAGAGATGGTCCTCGGTCACATTTTCTTTGTCTTCTAAATCGGCGATGGTCCTGGAAACTTTTAAAATACGGTCGCAGGCCCTGGCTGAAAGAGCCATTTGTTCAATGCCCATTTTCAGAATAGCAAAACTGCTTGTATCCAAAGAGCAATATTTTTTTATGTCAGCTGCTGTCATGAGTGCATTGCTCTTTGCTTTGCCAAACCGCTGATGTTGTTTTTCCCTTGCCTTGATTACCCGGTGACGAATGCTTGAAGAACTTTCGCTTGACTGGCTTTGTGCCAAATCGTCATAACGAATGGGTGAGACATCGACATGGATATCCAATCGATCCCAAAGAGGGCCGGAAATTTTTCTTCGATAATTTTCTATCTGCATGGCACTATCTTTACAAGGCTTGTCGGGATGGCCTAAATAGCCGCATGGACAGGGGTTCATGGCGGCAATACATAACACATTTGTAGGAAATGTATAATTGCCCATCGCGCGGCTAATTGTCACTTTTCGATCTTCTAAGGGCTGCCTTAACACCTCTAACACTGATCTGGAAAATTCAGGTAATTCGTCGAGAAATAAAATGCCATGATGAGCGAGTGAAATTTCACCTGGCCGTGGATGAGTTCCTCCGCCAATCAATCCGGCATAACTGACGGTATGATGCGGTGTGCGAAAAGGACGTTGAGTAGAAAGATATTGGTTAGGCTTCAATAAACCGGCAATCGAATGAACCCTTGTCACTTCTAGGGCTTCTTCTAAACTTAATGGAGGCATGATGCCGGGGATCGCTTTCGCCATTAAGGTCTTCCCGCATCCAGGCGGGCCGGATAAAACGATATTATGGCCTCCAGCTGCTGCGATTTCAAGAGCGCGTTTGACATGCGCTTGCCCCTTGATATCAGAAAAATCTACTGAGGGAATAGGGTGTTCAAGTTGAGCATGAAAAGAGATTTGTTTTTCGGGTGCAAAGTTTTCAGGGGATTGAAAAAATTCAATCACTTCTTTTAAATGGTGCATTCCGTAGATTGCGATCCCTTCAATAAAAGCCGCTTCTTTTGCATTACTTGCTGGGAGGATGATCCCTTTTTTGCCCAATTCTTTTGCCAAAAGCGCAATCGCTAATGCTCCGCTTAAGGGGCGTAAATCACCGTTTAAGTTCAATTCGCCGACGATTAAAAATTCATTGAGCGGATGTAATTCTTTTTTTAATAATCCCCCTGAACGAATCAATCCAATGGCGATAGGGAGGTCGTAAAGAACCCCTTCCTTGCGCAAATCGCCTGGAGCTAAATTGACCGTGCTATGAAAAGTACCCAGGTTAAAACCGCTATTTTTAACAGCTGTTAATACTCTATCTTTCGATTCTCGAATCGCGGTATCGGGTAAGCCGACAATGACTAAACTCATCTTGTCTGTTTTGACAAGATCCACTTCAACATCGACCGGAACGGCTTCCAAACCAATTAAAGAGACACATTGGAGACGAGATAATACCATTTTGAACCTTTTATAATGATTTCAGGTTTGCAATCCATTGATCTGGAATACCGGCTTTTTTTCTTGGTTCTTCGTGGAGGAGAAATCCCTTGGCTCTTTTGGGTGTCAGAAGGGTAGTTGCTAATGTTTTTTCCCACATCTCCCACTCTGTAGATGGAGTTGAAAATTGTTTTAACCAGCGCCAACCAAACGAAACATGTGCAATTTCATCTTTTAAAATTCTCGCCATAAGTGAAGAAGATTCGCTATCGCCATAATGGGCAAAGGATTTTCCATACATAGGTGCAAAGTCGAGATTTGCCATCTCAAAGGTGAGGCTCATCACGCTTACATAATGTGTGGGTGATTGAATATGAGGAGTGTGTTTCCAGAAGTGCATATAGAGAGGGAGATCTCCAAATTGAACACCTAGGCGATTCATTTGTTGGATATAGAGGCGCACATGTTCTTGCTCTTCTTTCAAGGTATGAGCGAGGCCTCGGCGGAAAGTGGGAGGAGCTTCTGGAAATGCTAATAATGTGAAGGCCATGATTTCAACGGCGAGCAATTCATGCCCTGCAAATCGGTGCAGGCAGATCGCTCGTTTGTCGGGATCGCCATGTTCTTGAAATGAGGGGAGCTTATCTTCTCTTGCTCTTTTACAAAAACTCATCCCCGGAGGGCGTGTAGGCTCTTTCCAAATCAAAGGAGGACCTGGATGATCGTCGCTCAACTGGTCGGGTTCTGCCAGTTTACCGGTGAGTGTATCGGAGGATAATATTTGTATCGCCCATTCGCGCAGCTCCATATTGCTGTTCTATCATTTAGAAATAATCGACAAAACAAAATAGGCAGGAAAAGCAAAGTGATAATTCTCTCTTGGGCTGACTAAGATTTTTACTTCACGTCCGATATAATCTTGTAGATTGATGTGAGTGCTATATAAAAATGCCATGGGGAGCTTGCTATTCGCGCTAAGAAGCACATAATCGCCCGGTTTATTTTTAACTTCACGAGTATAGGGATCAATCACCCCTTGAATTGTGAATCCTTTCTCTCTTTCTTCTAAGTAAAAGTCCTGGGGGTGTGTTTTTCCAGATTTTTCAGCCCATTTATTAAATAAATTTTCTTCAACAGGAAGCCATTTTGCCATATTTACTGGGAGTAAGGAGCTATTTTTTGCCATTTCAGCCCGTTCAGCTACTGCCATATTTTTGTCTTGAATTTTTGTTTCAAGCTCTGAAATTTTGTCTTTATGCTTTTGAAGTTCTGAGTTTAATTTTTTGTTAATTTCAACGGTTTGGGAACTTTTAGAAGTTTCCGCTTCGAAGTAAGCTAATTTTTTGCTATTAAAGGACTCTTGGATAGCGGCGAGAGAGTCCTTTGCTTGAGCAGATATATCATTAAATTCTGCGTAATCATTGATGAGGTGCTGATAATTGGCTTTGATGCCCGCAATATTCATTTGATTGTAAGGCTTTTGCATTTCAACCAGACTCATTTCATCTGTTGTGTTCAAAAGTTGAACAGCTGCTTGTCTTTTTTTCTCTAAGCGCTCTTTCAGTTTAATGTCGCCAGCTTTATCAACATATTCCTTTGCGATATAAAAACGAATGTTGCTCGGGAGTTTAATTTCTATCCATTTATTATTCTGGATAGTTGAAATCTTTTGAATCCGATCCCCTGTTTTTAGTTGCGCAATGACTTGAGCTTCGCGATTGGGTTTGCTTCGGATATTGACTCGATCCCCCTCGATCACTTGATCGATAACATAGGCATGAAACACATATCCCTTTGTTTCATTTGGAGGTTGAATGGAATAAAAGTCATCCTCCTCTCCGAGAACAACAATATAATCATTTTGATTTAGTTCTTTTAAAACAGGCGCTTCATAATTCCCTTGGAGTCTTAGTCGTACTCTGTTTTTATTGATTTTACCTGTAAAGGGTTCGAAAGTTTCTTTTTTTTCAGCTGTTTCACTTCTAAAATTTCCCTCATTGGACTGGCAAAATAAAGAAAAAGAAAGGGATGAAGAGAGAAGAAAGAGAGAGTACAACCGCATGATGGCTTCCTTAAAAAAATGAAATTGGATATTACAGGTTTTGGGCTTATTAAATCAAATTTAGCTTTTTAAAACCGCTAAAATATGTTCGCACCCTTGTTTACCGCATGTGCAGCCAATGGGCTGCCCTAGAAAGACACTGTATTTTTCAAAGGGATCTAGCCGATTAATGACAGAGTAAAGATTTTCATCGGTTTGTTGGATATCCCATTGTTGAAACTGAAGCTCCTCATCCGAAATAGTGGCTTCTTCGACAAGATGTGGGTGTTCATTGTGTTTTCCATTGAGCGTTCGAGCGATTTGGCAGAAGAAGCAATTGCATCCCTCTTCCGGTTTAGGAAAACTCATTTCGTCATTTGGAGAAATAATTTTTGCTATTGTGCTAATTTTTTGCAGAATTTCAGGTGGTAAATTCGGAGCATTAAATTGACTGGGATTATGCTGCATCATATTCCCTATCCCATCTATTGAAGAGCCAATTGCAAAACGAATAGACCCCTCATTTTTTTCGATGAGGTCTTTGGCACTTGAAAAATCTAAAATGGCGTTTTCAGATTCTTTATCCATATGAATGATATGATGATTAAAGATCGATTCTATTTCCTCTTGTTTAAGATTTGGAATGTGAACGCTTTCGCCTGAAAGAAGAGTGATAACCAAGACATCTCCTTTCATAATTAGATCGGCTATTCTAGACCAAGTCGTTGAAATATAAGGAGGTAAGCTTAAAATTTTATCTGTAATCTTAATATTCATATAGAATCTCTCAAAAGGCAATTAATTGTTTTCTATCAACACCATTAATTATATGCCATAGTAAAAATATTTAGCAATAAAATTAGCACTCTTTACTGTTGAGTGCTTATTAATGTCGTAAGTTATTGTTAATAAGTGTGAAGAGTGGTGGTTGATATACTGGCCTTTTCCTTCTCTTGAAAAATTGATTCCAATTCATTAAGGAAGCGTGCAATAATAATTTAAATGATCTGACTGCGCCAAAGCCCCGGGGTTGAACGATCGCAAATGGGCCCATATTGACTGAATATTGGCCCATTTGCGATTGTCCAACCGCGGGGGCTTTCGCGTTGTCAAATCGTTTAAATTATTTTTGCACACTTCCTAAGGTAATCGTGACTCAATAGAAGGTGATCTAATGAACTATAAAACTTTTGTTCTCGATACGAACGTCTTATTGCATGACCCAAAAGCATTGCTTCAATTTCCAAGGCATCATGTTCTCTTGCCTGTGGCTGTCTTAGAAGAGCTCGATAAAATGAAGCGCTTACCCAATGAATTGGGTAAAAACTCCAGAGAGACAATCCGTCTTTTAGATTCATTAAAAACGATGGGGACAGGTAATTTACACACTGGCGTTACACTTGACAATGGGGCTGTCATTCGCGTTCAACCCGAGCTTAAAGTCGAATATAAATACGATTTTTCGATGACTATTAACGATAATCGGATCATTTTAGCTGCTTATTTATTGCAAGAACAAGGGGAAAAGGTTGTTTTTGTATCCAAAGACTTTGCTGCAAGAATTAAAGCGGAAGCGATTGGCCTTGAAGCTCAAGATTATGAAAATTTAAAATTCGCCTATGAATCTGTTTACAGAGGCATTGAGCACATTGAAATGCCAAAACATGATATCGATCTTTTTTATAAGAACGGGAAAATGGATCTCCATCATGTTGAGGGCAAAGCAAATGAATATTTCATTATGACTTCA
The DNA here is from genome assembly GCA_025451995.1 of Parachlamydiaceae bacterium. Lineage (GTDB taxonomy): Bacteria > Chlamydiota > Chlamydiia > Chlamydiales > Parachlamydiaceae > JANWJE01. Next base: position 16,505 of record JANWJE010000072.1, read on the forward strand.
CCAGAAAATTCTTCAGCTATAGGTAAATATGATAAAAATCATAAAAGTGTCGAATCTTTGCTCAAGGTGAATAATATTTGGGGTATTAAGCCGAGAAACGTTGAGCAAAGATGTGCGATGGATCTCCTTTTGCGAGATGAGATAAAATTAATCACTTTAGTGGGCCCTGCTGGAACAGGAAAAACCCTTCTTGCACTTGCTTGTGGAATGAGAAAAGTTTTCGATGAGGGAACGTATTCTCGAATTTTAGTCAGTCGCCCCATCATGCCTCTAGGGAGAGATATAGGGTATCTTCCCGGGACAAAAGAGGAAAAATTATTCGCTTGGATGCAGCCCATCTATGATAACTTAGATTATCTTTGTGCCTCTACTGGAGGGGAATCAAATGAAACACTTAAATGGGTCATGGATAGCAAAAAAATTGAGATGGAGGCTGTCACCTATATCAGAGGGCGTTCGTTGCCAAAAATGTTTATTATCATTGATGAAGCTCAAAACTTGACACCTCATGAGGTTAAAACAATTATTTCAAGAGCGGGGGAAGGAACGAAAGTGGTGTTAGCCGGAGATCCCACCCAAATCGATAACCCTTATTTGGATAAAAATTCAAATGGCTTAACCTATGCAGTCGGTAAATTTGTCAACCAGCCCCTTCATGGCCATATCTTTTTAGATAAAACCGAGCGATCAGAACTGGCGGCTTTGGCGGCAGAGATTTTATAGAGATTTTATAAAATGTTAAATCAGACTTATCACCTATTAATTTATATCATTTTTCTTTTATTTGGTTACAATTCATTGCACTCAGATACAATTCTCGTCACTACGAATCAGAAAATCAAGAACTCATTTTTTATCCCGCTAAGACATTCATTCATTCAAAAGATAAAAGGGTGCATGCTTGTCCTGTATCTTCAATAAAGTGAGGAATTTATGAAATTGCCTGAAATTGGATTAGAGAAGTTAATCCAAGGGGTTTTTCTTTTTTACGATGAATAAATCTTCGTAATAAGTGGGAAGCTTTGCAAAGATTTCTTTGTCACAATCGAGTGAGCGTGATAAAACATCATCTGAAAAAGATTTAAGACTGCCTGTAAAACCAATGTCTTGCGGCATGGGTTGATCAAAAAAAATCAACATATGTAATTCAGAATTCTCAAGGTTTTCAATATGATGTGGATAAGCTTTAGGGATAAAATAAATATCCCCGGGTTGTAAGACATACGTATCGACATTTCCTGAAGGTGAAATGATCGACATTCTCGCTTTTCCCTCCGCAACATAGCCCATTTCTGAGGTTTCCGGATGCCAATGGGGCTCTCTCATCCCTTGACCGGTTAAACGCAAAGAATAAAGGGCTTGTTTTTTCAATATAGGCCAAACATTCTGTCTGGCAAGTTTAGCCGTTCCTTCTGCAACACTAATGACAGGTGAGCTCGCCTCCAATCCAAATCGATAGGCTGAAACATAATGCTCATTTTTAGATAGGATTGAAGACCCATCTACTTCTGTCAGAAGCGTTTTTTTTCCATTCCGGTTTAAATTTTGAAAATGAGCGCTAGAAACATTCCATGTATTGCCTAAAACGTTATTAGAAAAAGTTTCAAAAAAAGAAGACAAATCAAAATCTTCCGGTTCCTCATGAGAAAACTGAAGAAGAACCTCAGCGACTTGTTCTCCAATATTTTGTATGCTGTGCATCGCTCCGGATGGAATAAAAAAGGCTTCCCCTTCATTCACAACAAAATTTTCCCTCAGGTTTTGATTTCCGTAAAAAGAAACAAACAATGCCCCTTTTAAGCAATAACCCAATTCATCGGCATTCGCATGCCAATGAGGCTCCCTGACCGCTTTCTTTTCCATCACTAATTTATAAAATGACATACCTTGCAGTGCTGGAAAATTATTTTTTGTGGCCCTTAGGCGGTACCCCATTTTAGTTTGATCTTGGGATTTCATTCGATGCAGAGGAAAATGATGTGTCATAAATCCTTAAATTCTTTTACTTAATCTTCTTTTTACTCTTTTTTTCAAAATTTTTATACAATTTTTATTGACAGCAAAGGTTTATCCATAAGATCTTGTGATTATAAATAGAGGTGAAAAATGAAGCCTAAGGTTTATTCATTCGTTTTATTGAGCAGTTTAATGATGTGCATTTCCAGTTGTATGGATTATTCACAAGCAGGATCAACCGAGTCTGCGCAAGAGAATCAACTCAATGATGGTCAAATCATCAACATTATGATGACAGTAGATAAGGGGGAAATTGCGTTTGCACAAAATGGACTCAAGAAAAACTTGAATATTCAAGTCAATCGCTATGCTAAATACTTGGTTCATCAACATAAAAGAAATTTGGAAACTCTTATCCAATTGACTAAACAATGGGGATTAGAACCTTTAGAGTCTGTTATTTCTAATAGCCTCATTACCCAAGGAAAACAAAGTGGTAAAGCTTATGATGAATTGCAGGAAAATGAATTAGACATGGCATTTGTAGATGCTATGATTAAAGACCATCAAGCGGGATTAAAATTAATCGATACCCAACTTCTTCCACAGGCAAAAAATCCTCAATTGAAAATTTTTGTGGAGCAATTTCGCGCAATGGTCTCTAACCATCTTGAAAAAGGGTTAGAGATGGAAAGAATGCTTCAAAATATCCAGAAGTATTAGCAAACAGTTAAGGAAGTATCAGTTGAAATATGAGGAGCAAAAGCAAGAAACAATAAATGTTTGTTGCACGCTTCCTAACTCGACTTTATACAATTTTTGGACGAATATTCGAGAGAGAAGCAAACTACAGCGTAATAAATTTCGCAGGAAGGGGTTGTTTTCCCCCTTCCGAGAAATTTATTTAGCTGTAGAAAGCTTCTCTCTGAAGATGAGTTCAAAAATTGTACAAAGTCGAGTTAAAATTAAATGAATATTTAAGGATAATTATGAATCCGATCATCACATCCCTTTCTCATCCACCTTCCATGGATTTTTATCAACAAAAAGAGCTATTGAATCGTGAATTTGACCAAAAAGGGAAAATTCAGGGATTAGTTTCTTATGTTTACTATCCCTCAATGGACAGTTTTTTACTTCCCGGGCATACCGAACTAGAAATTGAGGGCAATACTCATACATTAATGACAACTTATTCAAATCATGGGAAACCTTTATCTAAAATGATAAAGGCCTCTACAAATGAGAACGGTCTCCCTTTAATTTGTTTTCATATTTCCACAACGCCCCACCAATTGCGCGATTTAAAAGAAAATGTACTGAACATTCAAAGCGGACTATGTTCAGTGGGGGTAGCAAAAGCCCTATCCAAACACGGGGAATATTCGATTCCTTTACCTCTTAATTTATCGCCTCTTTTATCTGCTGCTTATTTGACCGGCTCACATTTTTTAGGGTCGAGTCGAGTCAAGAAGATCGATATCTATGCAGGAAATGATCCACTCACAAATTTCAAAAAAATAATGCCCGGAATAATCATAGAATCTTTAGCTATTTGCGGCGCGATAAAGCAATGTCTCGAAGTGTATTCAACCATCCTGAAGTTGTTTTAAAAAAAATCTATTTTTTTTATCCCTCCGTTTGCGTGACGGCAAGCGTTTTGTTAGTAATAGTAGCATTACCACCAAACCCATTGAAATAAGCTATGCGAAAGACTGTCACTTCTCCTTTTACTAATTGTATAGATCGGGAAAAATTAAATCCTACTGAGGTTCCTGCGGGTGCTGCAAAAGGAGGGATCCAATTGAAAGATAAGCCGGGGAAAATAGGATGCCAGTCATCATCTGTTCCTAAGAATTGAACTGAAAGACCCATTCCTTGACCCAATGTAGCCTGCGCAGTTATGGTAATTATTCCTGAGGTTTCAATCAAGAATTCTCCCGGCCCAGACAGCGTAAAACTAGATTGGTTAGCAAAACCTAAATCGTTAGCCGTACTAAAACTCATATTCTGAAAATTTGTATTAAATTCTAAAAGAAATGTCAGACCATTAGTATTGGTAGAGTCCGCAGCTGTAGATGATGCCGATAATACTCCCAGTACACCGGGCGCTAATGTCCCCATAGGTCCCATGGCTCCGGTTGGCCCTTGTGGTCCAGTAGCACCCCTTGAACCTTTTGATCCCTGCGGTCCGCATTCACCCTCGATTTTATGATGGGGGTGATGTAGGATTGCAGAATGGTTGATCTCGATATTTTGCAAGGCATTTTCTATTCCCATCAAATTTGTAATGGCTAATAGCATCCCAAGTCCCGCAAATAGAATATGATGTTTCATCTTTAATTCCTTTATTTTTACTGGAGTTGAGTAACATTGAGCACTTTATTATCAACTGCGAAAGTTGATGCACTAGAAGCAACAGCAACGATTTCATAGACTATTATTTGACCAGGTAATAACTGTACGGCTCGTGAAATTCCAAATCCATTTGCTGTGCCGCTTGGCGCTGCAAACCCGGTCTCCCAATTATAAAGAGGAGCTGGGGAAACTGCAGTGGCGCTGTTGAGGTTATAAAGACTGATCTGCACATTATCACTTGTTGAAGTCGTTGCTGTTGTGCTAAGAATCCCTGAAGCTTCGATTAAAAACACACCGGGACCTACCAAAGCAAATGCCGTCGGTGCAGTAGGATAAAAAATAATTGCATTAGGGCCTGTATTAAATTCGTATGCATCAAAACTTAATGGTGTAATGGATGTCGTTAAATTCTGTGAAGTTGCTGAAGAGGCAGACAAGGTACTCAAGCTAGAGCCTGCGGGGCCTATAGGGCCGGCAGGGCCGGGGGGACCCATTGGACCGGTAGGGCCGGTAGGACCTTTCTTTTTTGAACAATCGCAATGAGAATGCGAGTGCTTGGCAACAACATTTTGCAAAAAATTTTCTGCTGCTATGAGTCTCGCTGTGTTTAAAAGCAAACCAAATATTGCCACCGGAATGAGTTTCTTCATTTCAAGCTCCCTATAAATTAAAAAAGAATAATTTCGAAACCAAGCTATACCATACTCACTTTTTTGTTGCTAGTTTTTGCTATTTATCCCTTCTTTCGTTCGGGAGTGCCGAGGCTGTGAAAAAATTAGAATTCCGTCGAATTTGGATAAAATTTTTAGCAGATTTCAAATTTCACCCCCGACTGAAACGTCCCACGTGCCGTTTTGGGAGGGAGTGAAATTTGAAAGGTGCAAAAATTTTGCCAAAATCGACGAGAATCTCTATTTTTTCACAGCCTCGCACAGGCACAGGATTTTAGTTTCGAAAGAGGTTTATTATCCCTTTTAGATAAAATGATGTTTCTGTATCATGAAAATTGAAACATTAACGCACAAATTTCATGAAATTGTCACATGCAAAAACGAGAAAGGTATCTAAAGGAAATTCATCAAGCTTTTGAAGTGCATCCTGTCATTGCTCTTCTTGGGCCACGTCAATGTGGAAAAACCACACTCGCTAGATTGTATCAAGAAAAATTTCAAAATGAACTCATGTTCACTTCTTTCGATCTTGAAAATCCAAGGGATCTGGTAAAATTTGAAACCCCTATGCTAACACTTGAAGAAATAAAAAATGGATATATCATCATTGATGAGATCCAAAGGCAACAAGAGCTTTTCCCTGTTTTACGAGTATTGGTTGATCAAAAGCAAAAACGAAATTTTCTTATACTTGGTAGTGCTTCTCGAGATCTCATTAGACAATCTTCAGAAACGCTTGCCGGCAGAATCCGATATATAGAACTTACACCTTTTTCAATCTGGGAAGTCGATCAACCCGAAAAACTTTGGCTTAGAGGGGGGTTTCCCCATTCATTTTTGGCAAAAAATGATGCCCAAAGTTATGAATGGCGCCTAGCTTATGTAAGTACATTTTTGGAAAGAGATATTCCTAATCTAGGAATTTTTATTCCATCAGCACAGCTTCGCCGATTTTGGATCATGCTTGGACATTACCACGGACAAATATGCAACAGTTCTGAAATTGGTAAATCACTTGGAATTTCTCATACTACAATTCGCCGATATTTGGATATTCTTACCGGGACCTTTATGATTCGCCAATTGCAACCATGGTTTGAAAATATCGAAAAAAGGCAAGTTAAATCTCCAAAAATCTACTTTCGAGATAGTGGAATCTTACATGCATTGCTCGGTATCATAGATCGTCAATCCTTATTAAATCATCCAAAACTCGGCTCTTCGTGGGAGGGATTTGCTCTTGAAGAAATTATTCGCTTTCATGAAGCAACAAATGAGGAAGCTTATTTTTGGGCCATCCATAATCAAGCCGAAATCGACCTATTAATTTTTAAAAATGGTTACAAACTTGGTTTTGAATTTAAATATGCGGATGCACCAAAAATAACAAAATCGATGCAAACGGCTATTCAACTTTTGAAACTCGATAAATTAATCGTCATATTTCCTGGAAATGATCATTATAAAATGAGCGATAAAATTGAAGCTATAGGACTTGAAAAATATTTGAAACAAGCATAAACTGCTCAACCTCTAAATCGCGTTTGCCATGCCTGAGCGGTTTTAATGAATGGCTCAACTCCTTTTTTTGGTTCTTCAGCGATCATTTTTTCATTCCCCATGTGTTTCACTTCATAAGCGCCGAATGCCTGGGGCTCCATTCCCATATCCCATTCCAAATTGTTGCAAAATGACCAAAGATAGTAGCCGATTAAATTCTCTCTCCCTATGGCTAGCCTCGCCTGCCTAACTGCATATAAAGCGCGCTCCATGTAGCGGTAGCGTTGTTCTTCATCATGTGTAGAAATACCATTCTCGGTGATAATAATCGGGATATGGCAAGCACCGTAGACTTCTTTAATGGCTTCAAATAATCCTTCCGGATCTTCTCTAGATGACATTTCAGTCATTGGTTCATGATAACTGGTGGATCCCAGAAGTCCAATCACCGGGCGGGCATAATATTGAAGGCCGATAAAATCTGCTTGAGGATTGATTCCTTTCTCGGAAACATTACAAAAAAAGGGAATTTTGAGTTCGAAATCACCAGTTTTAAAACAATTTAAGGTCACATCATTTATAAGCCGTGTTAAATAATTGGCCACCGGATAAAGAATGGGATTTGCCGCTTTAAAAAGAACACATTGATGAATGAGCCCTATTTTAATGCGCTCATCCCGATGTGATATTTTCTTGAGTTCTTCATATGCTTTTTGATGCGCTTTCAAAGCGCCTTTTAAAAACAAACCACTTTTTTCAAAATCCATGAAGATTCCCGGTGAAAATGCCCCTCTTACATAACGGCAAAACGCTTCGATGGCCGGTTCATTAATTGTGCAAAAAAGATCAACGAGAGGTGCCCCTTCAAATCCTTGTGTCAAATTGCGGAAGACATATTGTGAAAACAGGACGAATTCCTCAATATTGCTTTCTTCTGCAAAACTTCCTTTTTTATGAAACTCTTTTGGTTCGGAAAAATGATGTAGGGTCACCATGGGACGAATCTTTTCTCGGCGCAACTCTTTGCAAAGATTCGTATAGATTTCCATTATCTCTTGTTTAAACCCCCCTTTTTGATCACAGATGTGACTCCATTCGACAGAAAAACGATAACTGTTACATCCTAATTTTTTTAAGCGATCAATCACGAGACTTCTTCCCTCAGGAGTCTTGTATAGACCAAATAAATTTGCTGAATTTCCGCTTCTATTCTTTTCAGGCAAGCATTTTTCTTCCCAATCAGCCCATTGAGAATCTGGGCAATGGAAAGAGCCCGAATCCTGATATGTACATGTCGCGGTGCCTAGTAAAAAATGAGGGTCATCGATCCCTAGTGTGAGTTTTCCAGAAATAGGGCCCAATCTTTTCCACTCTCTAGAGTCATGGCATATCGGTGAAAAATCTTCGCGCAGATTTGGGAGCTCCTTAGGACAAAAAAAGTTTTTTGAGTAAGAGAGAATCGCATGAGATGCTACGAGCATGCCTGTTAAAATCCCTGGCACAATGGCAACAACCGGCAACAGATGACACAACCGATTTTGTTGTGAATTTCGTGGTAGGGGGGTGACAGCATCTTCCACCTGATGCCAAAGATAATCATTCATTTTACAAATATTCATATTCCTTGTCCTCATTATTGGTATAAATATCACAATAATTTAATTTATCGGGCGAATCATATTTAATTTCCCCTTTGCACTTTTCATCATCAATCGAATTTCTATTCTTTGAAATTTCTATAAATGACAGATCGGGATTTTCTTCAAACCAAACGTTGGGATTAATATGAAATTCACCTTCAAAAACTTTTTCATTCTTATGGATTTTTCCTTTATAGACGCCATTTTTATCGCATCCTTCAAAGAGGATGCCATTGGGATGAACAATTTTTATATGGGTTGGACTAAAATACTCAATCAATGGCCCTTTAAAATATTCGATTTTTCCCTCAATTAATTGTCCATCATCAAAAACCCCTCTTTCTATTCGATTTTCATAAAAAATTTCGCCATTAACAAGAATCCCCTCTTTAAATCTCCCTTCAGCTTTAAAGTCTTGTTGTGTGATTTTACCCTTTTCTAATTTGCCTTGTTTAAAAATTCCTTCCACTGTTTCAAATTCTGAAATACTCTTTCCTTTTCCATGCAATTGACAATCCAGAAAATATCCTTCTTTACAGTCTCCATTTTCGAAGATCATTTTGCCAATTCCAAAAAAAATGTTTCCCTCAAATATAAAAGGAAAAGATTTAGATTCAATCACCTCAGTCCCTTTTCCAATGTAATCATTTCCTTTTTTTTCACATTCGTAAATTTGAATATATTCATCTTCAGAAAATAAACCGAGCTTCCCCTCATACAAAACGCCATCTTTAAATTTCCCTTTGTAATCAGGACGCCATAGGGGATAAATATTCCCTTCAATCAGAGTTCCTTGATCGAATTTTCCTTCAAACAACCCTTCTTTCGAAAGAAAAATGCCTTCTCCTTGCAGTTTTTCATTCTTAAATGCGCCACAGGCAATGCTCCCATCTGCAAAGATGACTTCTCCGCATGATGAGATTTTGATATCGCCTTCATTCTTAGCCATTGTCATTTTTTTCTTTGGATTAAAAAAGATGATTTTTACCAAATAAAGCAATGCAAAAACCGCCGTCGCAACCGTGCCAATGATGGCTAGTGTTTTTTGTTTAGAGCTTAAGTTGACTGGAAGATATGGAAGGGATTCGTATAACGAGCTGCAGGTATTTAAGATAAGATTCATTGATTTTATTAATCCCACAATTAAAATGAATAATTTTGTAAGAAAATATATTAGAGCTGGTCATTAATTTTTCATACAATTATTTTAAAGAAAAGAAGTCTAGGATATTCAAGAAAAACAGGATGGGCATGATCGCAAGTATCTTGTAAATGGCACTTTTCATTTTAATTGTGTGAATCTAATGAGTTTTGAACTTAATTTTGATGGAATTGTGGGGCCGACACATAACTATAGCGGCTTATCTTTTGGGAATGTGGCTTCCATGGAACATGGACAACTGATTTCTAATCCCAAACAAGCTGCTTTGCAAGGATTGGCAAAAATGCACACATTGATGCAGTTAGGGATCAAGCAAGGAGTCTTGCCCCCACAAGAAAGGCCTTTCATCCCTTTTTTACATTCCCTGGGTTTTATTGGCACCGAAAAAGACATTCTAAAACGTGCCTGGAAGTGTGATCCAAAATTCGTGATGGCTGCAAGTTCTGCCGCTTGCATGTGGGTTGCCAATGCAGCAACTGTTTCCCCATCAGCCGATTCCGATGATGTCAAGGTCCACTTTACCCCTGCAAATTTACTGAGCAAGGTGCATCGCTCTTTTGAAGCTGCAACCACAGGATTTCTTCTTTACCGCATTTTTAATGATCCCAGTTATTTTGTTCATCATCATCCTCTCCCCTATCACGAAGATTTTGCTGATGAAGGGGCAGCCAATCATACAAGGTTGTGTAAGACCTTTGATCAACCTGGAATTCAACTGTTTGTGTATGGAAAGAAGGTTGGTGAACATTTTCAACCAAAAAAATTTCCGGCCAGGCAGACAGAAGAAGCATCAAAAGCATTGAGTCGCCTGCACCGTCTTTCCCCTTCTAAAATTGTTTTTGCCCAGCAAAATCCCCTAGCAATAGATGCCGGTGTTTTTCACAATGATGTGATCTCGGTTGGGCATCAACAGGTGTTTCTTTATCATGAGGAAGCCTTTGTCAATACAGATGAAGTGGTTGAAAACATCAGCCGAAAAATGGAAGAGAGTTGTAAAACTTCATTGATTGCTATTAAAGTCAAAAGCAATGAAATTTCTCTTGAAGAAGCCGTAAAAAGCTATGTATTTAATTCGCAGATTGTGACCCTTTCTGATCAAACGATGTGTTTGATTGCCCCCAAAGAATGCCAAAACTTTCCAAGGGTATTTTCATTTCTGGAAGAGCTTGTTCAAAACCAACAGCAACCGATCAGAAAAGTGATTTATCAAGAGCTTAGAGAAAGCATGCAAAATGGAGGAGGTCCTGCCTGCCTCCGTTTGCGAGTGGCATTAAAGAAAAAAGAATTTGAGGCGATCCATAAACCTATCATTCTTACAGATGAATTGTATCAACATCTCGTAAAATGGATTGAAAAACATTACCGCGATCACCTCGCACCCCAAGATCTGGCTGATCCACAATTACTGGATCAGGGGCGACAAGCCTTGGATGAACTGACAAGAATCCTACAGCTAGGCTCTATTTATTCTTTTCAACGCATGCCGATGCTATGACTTTAGAAAATGAGCTCAAAGAGGCGATCTTAGGAGACGTCCATTTTGATGAGATGACTCGAACAATTTATAGTGTGGATGCCTCGATTTTTGAAATTAAACCTCTTGCAGTCATTATTCCCAAAGATAAAGATGATCTTCAGCGCGCAGTTTGCATTGCGAGCAAGTCTCACATCCCAATCACAGCCCGAGGTGCAGCTACCGGCATTACCGGGGGGTGTCTTGGACATGGCATTGTCATCGATCTCTCTCAATCGTTGAATCGCATTTTAGAAATCGATCCCAATGAAAAATGTGCAGTGTGTGAACCGGGAGTCATTCAAGATGAACTCAACCTGGCTGCCGATAAATACAATCTCCGTTTAGGCCCGGACACTTCGACCGGAAACAGAGCGACGTTAGGGGGAATGTTGGCAAATAATGCCGCCGGTGCCAGGTCGCTCCATTATGGGACGATGTCTGAACACATCGAAGAGGTGGAATTGCTATTAGCCTCAGGAGCATTCATCAAATTCTCAACCCTTTCCCTTGGTGAATGGGAGAAAAAGAGAGCGCAAAATGACGAAGAGGGAAACATTTACCGCATTCTTTGGAAAATAAAAGAAAAATATTCAGAAGAGATCAGAGCCCATTTCCCAAAGATTCCAAGGAGGGTTTCAGGCTATAATGTCGATACCCTTTTAAAGCACCCATTCAATGTTGCCAAGATGATCGCAGGATCAGAAGGGACTCTTGGAATAATCACTGAAATGAAAGTGCGCCTCGTACCAAAACTTCGCACCACTGCTCTTCTCCTTATTTTTTTTGACGATCTATTGGATGCCTTTAAACGAGTCCCCTCTTTGCTATCAACCAAGCCCACCTCGCTTGAACTTATCGATCGCCAAATTATCGAACTTGGGAGGGACTCCCCTACGCTTCGGAAAAAGCTCGATTGGTTACAAGGAAATCCCCAAGCATTATTAATCGTCGAGTATGAAGGGAAAGATGGCGATGAAGTGAAACAAAAGATTCACGAAATAGAACCGACAATTGGCTATCATCAACTCCCCTTATTTGACCTAAGCGAAATGGCTAAAGTATGGGATTTAAGAAAAGCGGGGCTCGGCATTCTTTTATCTAAAAGAAGTTATAGCCGAGCCATTGCGTTTTTAGAGGATCTCTCCATCCCACCGCATCATCTTCCTCTATTTATGGAAAAGTTTTGCGCCTATTTAGCTTCCAAAGGAAAAGAGGCCGGCATTTATGGCCATGTCGGTGCCGGCTGCATGCATATCCGCCCGTTTATCAATTTAAGGGATCCAAAAGAATGTGCGCTCATGCGACAAATGATGATCGATGTTTCATCTCTCGTTCTCGAATTTGGCGGCGCATTAAGTGGTGAACACGGCGATGGATGGATTCGCTCTTGGCTTAACCCAAAGATGTTTGGCGAAAAAATCATGGAAGCCTTTCGCCTTTTAAAAGGGGCTTTTGATCCTTCCAATCTCATGAATCCCGGAAAAATTATTCCCCTATCAGATGATTGGGAAGAGATGAGGACACAACCGGACGTACCCCAGCAAACGATCAAGCCTTTTTTAGATTTTGAAGCTGAAGGAGGGTTCGAGTTAGCAGCCGATTTATGCAATGGCAATGGACTCTGTCGAAAAAAAGAGAAAGTGATGTGCCCTTCCTTCCAAGTGACAAACAATGAATTCCACTCCACGCGCGCAAGGGCGCAAGCCTTGCGGGCCATTATTCATAAGAAGCTTCCTCTAGAAGCATTAACGAGTCAAGAGATGTATGATGTGATGGATCTTTGCATTTCATGTAAAGGCTGCAAAACCGAATGCCCTTCACAAGTCGATATGGCAAAATTTAAAAGCGAATTTTTATATCACTATCAAGAAAAACATGGCTATCCACTTCGCAATGTTCTTTTTTCACAAATTGCAAAACTCAATCAATTCTCTTCGCATTTTCCTTCTTTTTTTAATTGGTTGATGAATAAAAAAATGACAAAAGCTCTTTTAGAAAAAATTGGCATATCCCCTAAGCGTTCAATGCCCGCGATGGCCAAGCAACCATTTTCAACTTGGTTTAAAGGATATCTACAAGAAGGCGATCTGAAAAAAAGGGTACTCCTCTTTGATGATACATTTACTGAATTTCATGATCCTGAAATCGGTCAAGCAGCAGTTAAAGTTCTCAATGCCTTGGGTTTTTATGTGCTTCTTTTGCCAAACAGTTGCTGCGGAAGACCGGCATTATCCAAGGGAATGTTAAAGACTGCACGCAAACAAGCCAACCTTTTAATTGAGCGCTTATGGCCCTATGCTCAATATGGAGATCCGATCATCGGCGTAGAACCCAGCTGCCTGCTCACTCTTAAAGATGATTATGCCTCGCTTATAGACAATAATAAACTCTCAATGATTCAATCGAAATGTGTGACATTTGATGAATTTATAGCTCAAAATATTTCAGAAGAAATATTTCAAAAAACTGAAAGAGTGATCAAAGTGCATGGACATTGTCATCAAAAAAGTTTAGTGGGAATGAAGCCGACATTAGACTTACTCAAAGCGATCCCAGGTTTTCAGGTTGAAGAAATCCCTTCTGGATGCTGTGGAATGGCGGGGTCATTTGGCTATGAAAAAGAACATGCAGACATCTCAATGCAAATCGGAGAACTTCACCTTTTTCCAGCCGTTCGAAAAAGTCCGAAAGAGGCTTGGATCATAGCCAACGGCATCTCATGCCGTCACCAAATCAAAGATGGGACCGGCAGAGAAGCCATTCATCTGGCCATCGCATTAGAGAGGCAACTAAATACATGAAGAAAAAAGAAAAGATATTGAAGAAGATGGCAAAAACATCTACTAAACGCAGAGGCTGTGAAAAAATTAGAATTCCGGCGAGTTTGGATAAAATTTTTAGCAGATTTCAAATTTCACCCCCGACTGAAACGTCCCACGTGCCGTTTTAGGAGGGGGTGAAATTTGAAAGGTGCA
>JANWJE010000073.1 GCA_025451995.1 Parachlamydiaceae bacterium
AAATCTGGAAGGTTTTTAAAATCCTATCGTTATATCTTTAAATCGTTACCATCGTTGATTTTTCTGCACGGCAAACCCTTGCTTTTATCATGGTTTTTATCAAATTTTTGAACTTTTTTGTGTATATCGTAAATTTTATTAAAAAAAATGATTGATTTCTGTAAATCCAATTGATTTATTATAATAAATAACGTACAATTAGTTTCTGTTTTTACAAAGTTAATTATGCAATTAAACAACGATCCTTTTGTTTCCTCTTTAATATCCATTGAACCCATCTCTTTAGATGAGGCTTCAAAACTGGTAAATAGTCATTTAAGCGATATGAAAGGGAGGGGTTTGTCAGAAAGAGATAAAGAAATTCAAACTATTTTTAAGTCTTTCATAGAATATAAAGAATTCATAAAAAGAGCTTATTATTCTAGTTATCAATATTATGAAACAGTCAAAATTTTTCAAATGCAAAGTTCGAAGGACTCTTCACATCATGTTTGCGGTTTAATCATGCTCGAGCTGAAAGATGATGAAGAGAAAATGGACACTCGCTTTCCAACAGTGATGACAGTGACCCATCTAACAAAAATGCGGCGGATGTATTCCTCTGCTGCAAACTCATACCTTAGGCAAACGGGGTCTTTTCTTCTTGAAAGAGCTATTGAGGAGGCAAAAAAGCTACACATTCGGAAAATTGATGTTGTTGCCAACAATGAAAATGCTCGCCAATTTTTTGAAAGACATGGTTTTAAAAATCCAAGCGGTGGATCTACAGCTCCTTGCGGGATGGAGCTTCGGCTGTCTTACGACAAACCAAGCGCGACTTTAGATAACGCGAGTTTTGGATAAGGAATGGTCTCCTTCGAAAATCTTTTCTTCCAGTTTTGAAAATTTACTCAAATGAATTTATACATTAAACATAAAAATTATGAAAAACCATATGAATCAAATCCCCACCAACCATAGTAGCAATTCTATTTTATATATGGCACCTATTTCAGCTAATCACAATCGGATCAATCCATCAATAAATGTTAAGACAGACGAAGTTTATAAAAATAAAAAAATGAAATCGGAAGAACTTCCCGATAGCAAATTATTAATCGGAAAGAAGTGCGCAACAACCGACGGCACTGAATATTTAAGGACAATCAGCGAAGAACAATGGCTTAATCGCTTAAAATGCCAATTGAGACCAGAGAGAATACAAGAACCGGTGATTGCGGCTGTTAAACGAATGATGGAAGAACTAAAATTTGAAAATTTGGATCTCATTATCGAAAAAGTATTTTCACGAGGCGCTATAGGCACATATTTAGAAGACAGTTTCCTAGAAATAGAACACTTCGACCATTTCAAAGAAAGACAAAAAGTAGAGGCCTGTTTTTGTGCGACCATTATGAAACATATGATTATAAATAATCTTGGTTTCAATTTATGGAATCCAAATTTTTTCAAGAATCAAATCATATCAGGGGAATATCATTTTTTAGGGAATCTAAGTGGAAGTAATGATGAGCTCGATTATTTATCTCGGTTTATAAGTGCTATCTTCCTTGCGAAGAGTCTAACTTCTCCACAGCGTAAAATGAGCTTGTTTTTGAACATTGGGACTCTTCTAGAGGGTAGTGGGGACGATGTCAGTTATAACCCAAGTCAACTCAAAGAAGAAACTCCTAATTATCAAGAAACAAGAAAAAGAATCATTCTTCTCGAACATTTTTGCATAAGAGGACTAACAAAGCAGCTGAAAAGACCCGGGTTCGATCATTCACTAAATATATTAAATCCTGAGTCGACAAATTCTAGCTCTTCAAATAGCTGCATGCATGTAAATGCTTCAATCCCCATCAATATCCAGAACACAAACAATCCCCCCTCCTCCAGTATCTTTTCACCCACCCCTTTCAATCAATTGCAAAATTCCAATCATGCCTCAGCATTTGATCATGAAGTCTTTTTTATTGAATTTTATAAAAAATACTTTGTTTTTTTAAAAGAATCGGAAAATCAAAATTATGCCTTAGTAGCTCAATTGCGCGAAGAATTAAACCTCCTTTCACCATACCAAAATTTTAATCCTCAATTTAACAATCACAAAGATTATGTGATAGCATTTGATGCCCAATTAAAAAGAGCTAAAGAAGAAGTAAGACAAACAATATATGAAAAAAATATTGTTAAAGAATTTAAAAATTACAGAAACTTAACCGAAAAACTTAAGGTATTATGTGATTTTTTTAATGAATTGACATCACCTGAAGAAATGGAGATTTAAGAATTTCCTTCTGTAAATCTCTAAAATAAAATATAAAAGTATTTTTACTTGGAGGATAGAAATATGAAACGCCTCTTATTGATGACCTCTCTATTCATTTTTTTTCAAAAGCCAATCGAGTGCAGCAGTCATCAAGATCATTGCGGGACCATTCCATTTCCATCTAATACCGGCAATGTGACACCCGATCCAATTCTCATTTCTCCCGACGTATGGAGTTTTGTAAGCGACCCTCTTTTACATCCAATGAAGGTAAAAATATTAATAAATAAGAAAAAAAGTTCTCCAGGATATCTATTTGTAGCCCCTTATACAGGCTCGGATTTAACGATGTATGGGCAAACGGGTTCATTGATTATGGCAAGCGATGGGACGCCGATTTGGTTTAGTCCTTTATCGAGCCCTGATTTAATGAATAACGATTTCAGAGTTCAGAAGCTTTTTGGAAAATCAGTTTTGACCAGATGGCAAGGAACTATTTCATCTCCCCCAGGCTACACAAATATCCCTTCCGGCTCGCCGGAGCCAGGTGGTTGTTTTTATATTATAGATAACTCATATCGCGTTATTAAAACGGTAAAAGCACGAAAAGGATTTATTTCAGATATTCATGAATTTTTGATTACACCAAATAACACTGCTTTATTTCTTGCGGTAAAAAATGTTCCAATGGATTTAACTCCTTATGGTGGACCAAAAAATGGATTTATTCAAAATTTTTCGATTCAAGAAATTGATCTTAAGACCGATAAACTGATATTTTTTTGGGATGCTCTCGAGCACATCCCTCTTACAGACTCTTTTGAATCCGCTTCAACGGCAACTGAAAGTGGAAATGTTTGGGATGTTTACCATATGAATTCTGTTGGCTTAACCGATAAAAAAGAAGACATTTTGTTATCTAGCCGCAATACTTGGACTCTTTACAACATCCATAAGCCTACAGGAAAAATCATTTGGAGGTTGGGAGGAAAACAAAGCGATTTCACATTCGGTCCGGGCGCAAGGTTTTCTTGGCAGCACGATGCCCGTTTTCTTGCAAATGACCATATTTCTGTTTTTGACGATAATTGTTGCGAAACGTCTGATATTCCCCCGAACACACCACCCGCTCATGGTTTAATTTTGAAATTGGATATTAATTCAATGACCGCAAAGGTAAAACACACCTATTTCCACGACCCAAATTTACAGGTCGACACACAGGGAAATGTACAAAGTTTAAAAACGGGGAATAAATTTATTGGATGGGGGCAATCACAATATTTTTCAGAATATAAGAAACAAGGAAATGGCGTATTGAATCCCGGAGAAAATACAGTATATGACGCCCTGATGCCGGGAAATAACCTCACCTACAGGGCCTATCGGCATAAATGGAAAGGACATCCATACTATCCCCCAAAAATCGCCGCAGAAGAAGAAGAGGGGCAAACGAGGGTTTTCGCCTCATGGAATGGCTCCACTGAAACAGCCGCTTGGAAAGTACTTGCCGGAAAAAACCCTCATCATTTATCAGAGATCAAGGAAGTTAAAAAAGTAGGTTTTGAGACCGCTATTAAAGTGAACCACAAAGGCCCCTATTTTATGGTAAAGGCTTTAAATAAACGCGGCAAAGAAATTGGGAAGTCGCAAGTTGTAAAAATTAAGTAGACCTTCTTCAAAGATGAGGTATTGTTTATGAATAAAAAATATTGGATAAATGTACTCCTGAGTGTTTTATTTGCAGCGATACCCCTATCTGCTTGCGCAGAGAAAAATACTATTGTTGCAACAATACCCGTGGGTGTCAATCCGGATGGCCTTGCCATAACACCGGATAGTCGCTTTGCATACGTTGTAAACAATAATAATTACAATATTTCCAATCAAGATTCAGTGACTGTGATCGATCTCAAAAAAAATATTGTCAAAGAGACGATCTATAGCAGCACTTTTAACGAACCGTTTAGAATTGCCATTACCCCGGATGGTAAAAAAGCTTATATAGCTAATAGCGATGGGACGACACTTTCTATTATTGATACGAAAATGAATAAAGTCATAGGGACGATCGATGGTTTTGACGGCCCCTCCGGCATTGTGATTACAACGAACGGTCAATTCGCTTATGTCAATAATTATGGGGGTTCACAAGGGGTTGGAAGCGGTAATGGAAGAACTGTCAGTGTGGTCGACCTCAATAAAAATTTGATTGTTGACACAATTATTGTAGACTTAGCCCCCGCCGCATTAGCCATATCGCCTCAAGGCAAATATGTGTACGTCATTAATTATGTGAATGGCAATCCAGACACCGGAACGATGAGTATCATTGAAATAAAAACAAACACTGTTATCGATACGGTGCCCGGATTTTTCGGCCCATTTGGCATCGCTATCACACCTAATGGCAAATATGCTTACGTCACCAATTTTGGCAGCAATAATTTTACACCCATAGGCTCTACGGTCAGCGTTGTGAAATTATTTCACCATCCTAAAATTGTTGCGACCATTGACGTTGGAATTCAACCGTCGGGAATTGCAATTTCACCCAATGGTCATCACGCTTATGTTTCAAACTATAACACGCTCTATGCCGGCCCAGGTTTTACTAACCTCACCCCGGGCGAAGGGACAATGAATATTATTGATATTTCTAAAAACAAAGTGATCCCTCCAATTATTGCCCTTGGGCAATCCCCTAACACAGTTACACTCTCACCTAATGGTAAATTTGCCTACGTGACTAATTATATATCAAATACTGTTGATGTCATTAATCTACATAGCAGCAAATAGCTGCTACTTGCGAAAATTGAATATGAATTTCAAAGGACCAGAAATTTAAACATAAATAAAAAATGTTTAACTTTATTAATTGAATATATATAATCAAAACTCTTTTAATTATTATTAATAATAAGGGTGTATGAATAATCAATCAATTAATAATTTTTCGTTTTCAAATCCTTCCGAATGTTTTATTTGCAACGACTCCCCTTCCAAATTATGGTCCGGTCATAAAGTCGCATCTAATAAAGTGATGGATCATTGGATGTGCCTTCCTTGTGCAACCGACTGGTTCAAAAAAGAGAACTCATGCCCTATTTGTAGAATTTCTCTTTTTGATCATGATAAATGTTACTCTGTTCTTTCGCAAGGTGAGTGGGTGTTCGCAGATCAGGTTGATGGATATTTCAAACAAAAAATGAACAACGATCATTGTAAAATCATCGCCGAATCGACAATCGATAATAAACGATTGGTGATGAATTTAATAAAAAATGAAGATTTAGAAACAAAAAAATTGATTGCTCTAATTTCCAGCGAAAGTGCATTAAAAAAAGAAATTTGCCTTGATCTCATCTTGCATCATTTTGAAGCTAATCTCAATGATTTGGTAGAAATTGCTCAAACATTGCCGCAAGATCAACAAGATACCCTTCTTTTTTTCAAATCAAAATATCGCTCCCCATTGTTTCAATTACAATTAGGAGCCGACAGGAATGATACAGTTGGCATCTGCAATAAATTGATTTTATCCTTTCATCCTTCGGTATTCGCTCTTCCTTTGTTAGCTAGTGCAATATTCCTGTGGGGAAATGAATTCAAACAGTGTTTATCCTTGAAAGAAGCGCAATGTGCATTAGCTATATTGATTGGCACTTTTGCTATTCTCTTAAAAAATAATAAAATTGCGATTAATCAAAAAGGGTCGCCGCAAGATTTACATTGTGCAAAAGAACTCGCTTTAACCCTCGAGAATGACGATTCAAAGACACTTATCTGCCATAATTTAATTTCACATGGATCTCCTGAAGCATTTGCTTACGCTAAAGAAATTGCTCTGACTCTTGAAGATCCATCAAAAGCAAATTTTTGTGTGTCTCTTATCCCTTTATTAGAAACATCTCCAAAATATATCGATTATCTTAAAGGAATCATTTTAACGATTAAGGATGAGGATCGTAAATATCGAATGTCCCAAAGTTTAGATATCTATCTCTCGTATAAAAACTAAATTTAAAAAAAACGAGTATGTTAAATAACGAAATTAATTTTACAATTCCCTCTGACTTGCAAGAAGCGATTCATCTTCTTAAAGAAGATCCTCGTCTTTTCATGCAGGAGTCTTCTTTTGGAGTCTATACTCAGACAAAGTCGGATGAAATGACTAGGGTACTTCGAAAAGTCGTTCGAAGAACATTTGAAACTCCCAATAATAACACCTGGTTTTATCATGATAGGAGTTGTATCGAAAATTTGAATTTGATTAGTTATACTTATGAGATTGAACCTAAAATAGTTAAAAAGACAACTGAAATTAAGACTGAAGAATGCAAAGAAAAGTTGAATCTCGTTCTTCAATATGTTTTTGGGCTTTCTTATTGTTATCGCTTTCACCATGGAATAACGGGTGGATGTGCGGAACACACTTTTTTTAGAGTGGTTTATCCCTTAAGAGAAAAGCTTCTCTCTTCTTGCAAAGCCACCATTATCGCTATCGCCCAAGAGAAATTACAATGGCAAGAGCAAAAAAAAATCTGTCTATTCCTCCATTTGAATCAAACTCATGCAATAGTGGCTTTGCGCGGGCAAAATTCTAAAGAAATTTTAGCTATAAGAGCTGTGGCTTTGCATTATTTTAATGCTGAAATACAAAAGGTTTTTGCTCTCTATCAATTTTTACTTGGAGGATTGACACCAAATGAAACATTCTCAGTTGATAGAGATATGACTCCGGTAGATGAGGCAAGAGACAATTGGGAAATCGCTTCCCTCTCTCAATCTATCAAGGAAAAAGAGAAGTTGTGTCTCGAGAGGATAAAGGCGTTATATCATGCAACCGACTTTACTCTTTATCCAAAGAGGGAAGATCTAATAGAAAAAGCCGAAGGAAATACGCAACTCTATCCTGAAATAAAATTTTTTGTAGATCAGGATTCTATTAGACAATTAAAAGGCCAACTCATTAAAGATCCACTCTTAATTCAATATATAGATGATTTTTGGCAAGCTTTAATCGAGCAACAAACCATCATCCTCTCTTTTTTTCCTAAACACCAGTCTTTATTGAAGGCTACATCACGTCTATTAAAAAAAAGAATCAGTCTCGAATATCTTTTTCAGAATCAAAAATCCATTGATATACAGTTCCAGAAAATAACGAAAAAAATTCTCGATGAAAATGGATTTTTTGGCCCTCATCACGACTTTTGTTTTACGACTTATGCCGGTTTAAATAGTGTTCGACTTGTTTGCAAAAATACAGAAGGCAAACTCTGCTCTATTGAGACAGAGTTAGATATAGAACATATAGACACGATAAATCGGAAAAATGTATTGCAAAACATGATCGATACCCTCACATTAAAAGAGACATTAAGCTGCATCATCGCATAAGCTTGCAAATCTTTCATAATACTTGGGATAATTTTTATTAAAAAGAGAGCGATTTCATGGAGCCTTTAATCATCCACACGGCAAATATATTGGGTATTCTAAACGATCCATTTGAGTTTGCCGGGGATTACGATCCTAAAATAAACGCCATAAGACAGCGAGTCTTTGACTTAGTTGTTTCACCCGAAGCTTGGGTGAAACATCTTTCGAAGGCGGAAATCAAAAATTTTTTGTGGGCAAAGAGTAAAAATGAAGAGGAACTCAGCACCTATCGCAATGAACTCATTCGACAAGCAGTCGATGCAGAAAGAGGTTACGGTCCCACACTCTCTCAACTAGTGACTCCTGTATGCGTTGAAAATATCGAAAAAAAACAAAAAGCATTAGAACAATTTGGATTTTCTCGTTCCGATCTGTTTGACATCCTCTATTTTATCGAGCGATATAAGGATCAAAAAGTTTTTCATTTTCTGCGCAATAATCCTTCTGCGCTTTTAAGCCTCGATAAAGCTGTCCGCGATCAAGCTGCGCGCAATGGAAAAAGGTTTGATTTGCCCATTTTGGGTTCAACAAAATTATTAGAGGGAACAACTCCGGATGAATTAAAACTCAATTTTCTAGAAGCTGTTTTCACGCCGGAAAATTTGAATTTAACTCAATCAAAAGATTCTATCTTGCAGAGCTTGAAAAAATTAGACGACGCCTACCTAAAAAAATTTTTTGGTCTATCAGCGAACAGTGAGGACTTATCTCGTTTAAGCACACCCGCCGGTCAAGTTTTTTTCTATTGGATGTATCAATCTTTAAACCTCCATCTGATTTCTGAAGAACCGCAAATGATTGCCCAAGTCAATCAAGCAAAAACAATTTTTGCACGCACTCTTGGCGACTCTGCTTCCAGAGCAAATCTTTTTAAACAAAGGTTGATTGAATCTAATTGTGGACTTCTTTTTACTCAAGAAAGCGACGCCTTTGTTCCCACTGTTCTTATGGAGAATGACCTTTTTCTTTCAGTTGGCAGACAAAATATGAAAGATGGAACCCTTGTAATTCTTAGAAGCGATCTTTGGGAATCCAATTATGATATTGTTTCAATTGACGGCTACGAAGGTTTTCACACAGGAAAATTGAATGTGATTCTCGCGACCAGAAAAAATTCAAACCAACGATTTTTGCTTGCCTCCTGTCATGGCAATTCGACTCGGCCGGAGGATGGACGCTTGCAGATTTCGCTTATTATGGAAAAATTTCGCGAATTGCAATCATCGGATAAAAACCTTCAGCTTTTCATTGGAATAGATGCCAATACTAAAAAGGAAGAAGATGTCAAATTATTTAAAAAACATTTAGATCAATTAGGTTTGATCTCCACTCAGGTAGGCCCTACAACTATCAAAAAGAGAATGGTGACAGCGCAGCATTCCAAATCATGCCACCCTGCAATTGATGAGGAAGATTATCTGATTACGCTTAAGCCCGAAATAGGGGGCGATTTTCATTTTAGCCATGTGACAGTTGGTTTTAATCAGGGAAAAGTTGACACCTATTGCCCCTTGCCAAATATGAGAAATCCATCCGATCACTATGCTGTAGGTGCACTCATGGCTCCTATCACTAATGCGAGTTTTGGATAAGGAATGGTCTCCTTTAAAGAAAAATCAGCCTTTAGGCTGATTTCGTGGAAAAATATTTGATGATTTCTTTCAGATTTTTCAAAGCGAGTAGGTGTGTATTAAACTCATTTCCAGCATTACCCACTTTGTTCATTTCCTTATTTAGATAATTTTCTAAAGTTATTCCATCTTCCCCGTCAGCAAACGCGATGACTTCGCTATATGCCTGTAGAATTTCTCTTTTAACGTCATCTAAAACTATTTTATCAAAAGGACAACTGATAAGATAACGACTGCCTGCAAATAGAGTGCCGGCAACAATTATACTTCCAATAGGTCCAATGAACCCTTCAAGTGCAGTTCCAACTAAGATAGATGATGCAATTTCAGTTGTTATTACAAGCGGTTGCATGGAAATGGGATTTTTTTTTCCTTCTAATTCAACTAAGTCTGCAACGCGTGACCTCAGAGGATAGATCAAGATATCGGGCACTGGTTGATGATGATCTCTTTTTAAAGAAAGAAAAAGCCCTCTTACTGAAGAGTCGATTTTTGGTTCATTGACTGACTTTTCTCGAATCGGGTTTAAATAAAAACCTTCAGATAGAGAATTTTGCATTTCTTTGTTAATATTGATAGATGATTGCATATTAATAACCTATTGTTATATTTAATAAAATGTATTATATTGAAATTTAAAATAAAAATCAAACTATTTTATATTATACAAGTAATTAGGAATTAACAACAAAATTTCGACGTCAGGTAACATGCACTTTGAATGATGAGGCATTTTTTATAAAAAAAACGGCTTGAAATTAATCTTTATTTGATTATTATATTAATATATGTTATTGTTTACTAAAACAAATTTAAATAAAGAATAAATATGATTAATACAAATTATAAACTTTTAGATCAAACTGAGACCTTCAATCTAACAACTTCGGAAGAGAGTAAAAGCCTTTCAGAAAATATCGAAAATGAGCCCAATGCAAAATCAGAGCCTCTTCAAGCTCAAACTGCAGCAGATGAATCGATCAAAGCCGCAGTCAGTGAAGCTGGCGTTTTTAAACAAGAAAATATGATAGAGGAAGGGATAAAAGCGCAAAGAACACATCGAACCGATGGAGCGATGCTTGATGAAAATCAGCCTTTCCCCTATCTCAGAATGACTGAAGAATTAACATCTTACCGCGTTCAGCGAAGAATTAAACAAAATCCAAAAGAGCTGATAATGTACTCTGATGAACTTGATCAGAAAATATTTTTGGCTCGATATTACACGTTGACTGATCTTGCCTCCTATTTTCTCAATCCTCGCCGAGATTACGCGCTTGCATTTGCATATAAAATAGAAATGGATAAACAAGAAGAGTTGAGAAATGCTCAGGACCAAGCATGGGAAGATTTTTATAAAGCTAAGGCCATTTATGATTCAAAAGTAAATTTAGACGAGGAAAATCGTTCAGAGAACCTTGAGGACGATGATTCTATGGAAGCTGTGGATGAATATCAACAAGAGCTTGATGAAATCAATAGATATCAAGAAAGAATAGATGAGTATGAAGAAGAAATTGAGAAACAGCAAAAGACAATCGACGAATTCTTAAACAAACTCGAAAGATCTGCGCTTGCTCAGGCTCCTAATTTAACCAAAAGTAGCATCGATGAAAATTGGGATCGATGCGCAAGTTTGAGCAAAGAACTAACAGACCTAGAGGCGGAGTTAAAAAAGCAGGCATACGCTTCAAGAAAATATCCCCTTGTTTACGGGGCTTATAAAGTCTATAGCGCTCCCTTAAAAAAAATGAGCGAAGAGCTAAAAAATCTCGGTAAGGGGGGAGCTTTAAATTCTCCATTTCAAACGACTGAAAAAAGGGAACAAGAATTATTAACCAAATATTTTTCTTTAAAACAAAAAGCGGACTACATTCTAGAAAAAAAATCCATTTATTTTATATCCCAAGAAAAAGTAGAAACTAAAAGCAAAAAAGCTGCGCGTCATTTTGATGATGAAATTGACATGCTGACCGCTAACATCCACATCAATGAACATCCGCCTCTCAGCGTCTATCAAAAAGATTGCGAATCGTTAATTGCTGAATTGAGTGATAAAACTTTCGTGGCTAATCTCCAGCTTTTTAGTGAAGAAAATCAAGCGCATCAAGATAAATATCAATCATTGATACAAATGACAGAAACGATCAAAAATATTTTGACCGAGTCACATCTTAAAATGGGTGTTTAATCTGGGAGTGAATCAGAAAAATGGGAAATATTAGACCTCTTTCGAAACTCCATTTGCTTGATAAAAAGAATCTTTTTCTCAAGCAAAGCGAGTTTCGAAAGAGGTCTATTCCCATTTTCCTTGAATAACTATTACTCCGGGAGTTTTACTTCCGGAAAATAAGATGTGATAAACTGACGAACTGTCATTTTATCATCTTGTAAAAGGGCACTTCTCTCTAAATTGCAACCTCTGACTTGGTTAACAGCTGCACCTTTTTCGAAAAGAGCTTTTATATCACTTTCTTGCAAAAAACTTTTTAATTCATTGTCTAATTCGTTCGGCAGAACCATATAACTCACTTCATTCGTCCCAAATTTCAAATAGTCCAACGTTGAATCATACTCAGGTTGAACGCCAACAAAACAGTGGCGAACTTCCATAATATTCATAAATTTTTCTGAATATTTATTATCTTCTCTCACTCCTGGAAAATAAGTTTCCCAAAACTGTTGCCGATCTTTGAGTTTATCTTTTAAATCGAAATTTAGTTGATTATTTAAGGTTTCATAAAAATTAATTTTATCTTTAATTTTTTGTAAATGACTATGCTTGCAATCATCAATACGACCGCATTGGTACCATGATTCTAGAAGAATTTCTTTTACCATTGTGTTATGATCATCTAGCCCCAATAATAATTCTGAAAGAGAATAATAAGTGGCATTCGTTAATTTTGTATCTCGATCATGAACAATTTTTGCAACATTCGCAATGATCTTTTTCACTTGGCAAGGTTCTAGCAATTTAAACCTTTCTGTCGCATAGCCCCCATTTTTATATAATTCTTTATGAGCCTCGCATTTGATATAGTTTAAGATTTGACCGGACTGCTCAGCGGTAATATTATCTTGAGTAAGATGGAGGCCAACAACTTTTTCAGCAAATGCACGATAGGCAATTTCTTCGATCACATTGTGAATGTTTTTAACTTGATTCGCACGTTGAAATTGCGCCTCTGTACATGTGTTTGTTGATTGAATTTTAGCTTCAATTTCATTCTTAGATTGCGAATCTGCCCCATCTTTTTCAAAGTCATTCATTAATCCGGGAAAATTAAATTCTGAAAAGGCATTATAAGCTAATTGAACATTATTCATACTAACTCTCTTCTAAACAATTGATTAAGTTATTAGTATTAGTTTTAAATAATTAGTGTAAATATATAATTAAATGAGCAAAAAGATTGCTTAAAGATTGTTAGCTAATTGCGTGGCGTTGTTGCATAAATCACCGCCGTGCCAGTGAGATCACTGAGAAACTCTGAGTCATTTGAGAGGGGTCATACTATTAGATCTTTCAGTGGCGAGTTGTACAACAAAGCCGATAACACTTATATTTTATTAAAATAAAATTAATATTAACTAAATCAAATAAGTTTATAATCTAGTTTAAAAAAAATTAAAGGGGTTTATGAATCCATCAATAAATACGGGAACAACCTTATTAGAGGCTTTTGAAATAGATTTGTTAAACCCTACATGGGTAAAAGATGTAGAGTTTCAGAAACTATCCATCGGGCAAAAATTGATTCAAATCATAAAACGTTTAGCAGTAAAGGCGTTCGCCTTTATTCTCAATGTGAAATTAACTTCTGATACCGGCATGGGGGCTAAATACGATTCTTTTGCCCAACAACACGACGCTAAATGGGTTAATAACAAACCGGTGATCCTCGTATTACACATAAAAAATGCAATCCCCATAGATCCACAACATTTTTTAAAATTGGAAAAAGAATCTGGCTATGAAGTCGTTTTTCAAGAAATCAATGAAATTAAAGATGCCAATGAAGCAATGGAGAGATTAAAATGGAAAGGTTGTACTATCCAAGCCTTGTGGATAAGGGCACATGGAACACCCACGACTATTACGTTTAAAATCGATCATTTTTACATTAATGCATTAGACATAGGTAATACCTCCTTTTCGATAACTCATGAGAAAAATATCAAAGATGCATGTGATTTTTGTGATACTGTTGATAAACATTTAGAAAAAGAAGCGCCCATCATATTAGAATCTTGTTACACAGGAATGCCAATGCCACAAGGCGAAGAAAACATCGCAACATTTATTTCTCGTCAGGCTAAAAGAAAAACATTTGCTCCAGCAAGAGAGGCGCTCAATATCAATGATGGAGTCAGCTATTCGAAAGAAAAAGGATTTAATGTTTCAATCACCAGCAATACATCCGATAAAAATTTTGCCAAAGGATCGTTTTTAGGTAAATTATCGGCTGTTTGGTTAGCTTTTAGAGATCAAAAGGAAGACATTACAAAGATTTTTGAACCCCTATAATAGACATCTTGCATAATAATAGACATCTTGCATAATGAAAGGGGCCGGGCCATGAAAGGGGCCGGGCCATGCAATTCGCATGATTTTATTTTATGCAAATTGCATGACCCGGCCCCTTTTCTTTTTTTATGCAAATTGCATGACCCGGCCCCTTTTCTATTTTATGCAAATTGCATGGCCCGGCCCCTTTTCTATTTTATGCAAATTGCATGGCCCGGCCCCTTTTCTATGGCCCGGCCCCTTTTCTAAAAAAATTTATCATTATATCTTTATATCTTTACCATCGTTGATTTTTCTGCGAAACCGAACCCTTGCTTTTATCATGTTGTTTGTCAAACTTTTGAACTTTTTTGTGTATAGAAATCGTTTACCCAATATTTTAAGCTCGCAATGCTTTCCTTAAGAAAATGAGATTGATTTTTATACCGCCCGTAGTTATTATATTCCTTTAATAATCAACAAGAAAGAGTTTCTGTGAACTTACCATTATCATCAACCATCAATGAACAATTTATCCCCATCAATTATTCGATTGAATTCCTTTGTTCTGAATCAAATCTTGAAGAAAATTTAGTAAAATTGGCTTCTTTTACTAGCAAAGTATACGCTAAATTTGCTTCCTTAGATAGAGAGGGAAGAGAGCAACTCAAGCAAGGGGGGGTCTGGATGGGGGAATTAAATCATTCCGCCTCACTAAGCGAATGTGTGGAATTTGAAAAAAGACTCAGTAAAAGAATCATTGAAATTCTCAATCAAAAAGAGCGCGGGTGTAATATTCAACTTTCAACAAATTATTATCCAGAAGGAATATTATTAGAAATTGCCCAATCAACTTTTAAAAATATACAACTTGGAATGTTATTTCCCTATAAAACGTTTACTCATATATCGTTAAATGACACCAAACTATGTTTAAATATGAATTTCAAAGGACCAGAAATTTAAACATAAATATAAAGGGCCGGGTCATGCGATTCGCATAAATAAAGTAAAAGATAAGAGGTCTATTTTAAGCCTTTCATAATTTGATCAAAGATCAAATTTCACCTATCTTTATCTTTTCTAAACACACGACTGCTGATATAATTGACAGCTCCTATACTAATGAAGATACTATACAATAATACCATAGCTGTGGCTTGAAAGACCCTTCTCGCAAGATCATTACATAAAATTCTTGCGTGATACAATCGATGCCTTTGTAAATAGGTGTGGATTGTTTGAAGAGCCAATTCCTTACCGGGCTGTTTTGCCCGATCGATTAACGTTGAAACCGGACCTTGAAGCGTTGACCCGTAAGTGTCATAGGCACTCACCCCATGTTCCAACAAAAACTCGATTGCTTCTGTGTGTTGATTTTAAGCGGCAAAATGCAATGCAGTGGCTTTTAAAGAATCTCTCTTATAATGAAAAAATTCGAAGGCATTGATATAAGCACCTCTTTCCAAACAAAGCCGCATCCCCTCAACCTCGCCGATCTTTGCTAATTCAATGTTGGGTTAAATCTGCAAATGTATGCGTTTTCAAAAGAAAAATCTTCTTTTGAAATCGGGGGGATGACATAGGGTGTTCCCCAATTTTGCGCCAGTCCTTGCCTACCACTTCGATATAAATTTTTTTCCAAATCCGGAGAAGAAATAATCAGACTTCTCCGGTTTGGCAAAGGTGGATTTTCTTCTGGTGAACGAATTCTGATAGGGAGCATTATAACGGAAGTTCCACTTTTTGATGGTCCGCTTTTTGTATCTTTTTGATTCTAAGCATATTTGTAATTCGCTTTTAGTGTCTACAAACACAACGACGCGAATTGCAAAATGCTTA
>JANWJE010000074.1 GCA_025451995.1 Parachlamydiaceae bacterium
CAAACAACACCCTTAGTACACCGTGTAATACAGTCGCTTAATTCTGGCGGCGTCAAAGCCCCGTGGTTTTACCTACGTAAGTGGATAAATACTGAGCCACTTACGATGGTAAAACCACGGGAGCTTTCACGCTAGCCAGAATTTAACCGAATTTACTACACGCTTTACTAGCCTAAACATACAACATCATTGTACTATTGAGGAATAATTCTAGAGCGTCCGCAGGAACTCATCTGAACAAAAACCGGTTGACCGATGCCAAAACATTGATCTGTGCCTTGAACAACAGTCACAAAACCACCGTTATACAATTCGACAATATATTCGAAACCCCTCTGTTCTGTCAGCTTTTTTTCAAACAGGGAACCAGTCACAGCCCCAGCCACTGCACCAACAGCTGTAGGAAAGAAATGGCCATGGCCTGCCGCATTTCCAATAAGCCCCCCTGCAACACCGCCCCCAACTAAACCTACGCCATTATCTTCATTTTCGACACACACTTGACGAATTTGCCGAATGACACCGGGGTAAGTGGCTGAAACTTGACCTACTTGTCTCGATGCGTAAACGTCAGAATCGATTTGTCTTGCACAAGAAGCTAGGAGTAAACAACTGCATGTCAAAAGAATAAATTTTTTCATATTCAATCCCTTTATGTTTGAGTGAAGAGGAATATCATAAATCCAACTAGAATTCTTGTCTTCTTAAAACGAAAGTTCTCCTTTTTGATGGTCCGCTTTTTGTATCTTTTTGATCCTAAGCATATTTGCAATTCGCTTTTAGTGTCTACACACACAACGACGCGAACTGCAACATGCTTAGAATCAAAAATCTAACAAAAATCGTTGCATCAAAAAGGGAAACTTTTCGATAAAAAAATTATAGATAATAAAAATTTGACATTATTATGATTAACAATTATAATTACTGTCTATTTATTAACAAACTTTAATTAAAATTAAAAAGAGCTAAGAGATGTCATATTCTAAAGTATTCTCCACCGGTTTAGCCATGTTTTCGATGTTTTTTGGGGCCGGTAACGTTGTTTTTCCTCTAGTCCTCGGTCAAACTGCAGCGGATCAAACCCCCCTTGCTCTCGTTGGCCTGTTGATTACAGCTGTGGGTGTTCCCTTCTTAGGGATGTTGGCGATTCTTCTGTTCAAAGGGGATTATCAAGCTTTCTTTTTCCGAGCGGGTAAAATACCCGGTTTTTTGCTGATCTCTGCCATCATGCTTTTGATTGGCCCCTTTGGAGGATTACCTCGTTGTATTGCCTTATCCTTTTCGACATTAAAGCTTTCATTGCCCTCTTTATCTTTTACTGGGTTTAGTTTGTTTTCCTGTATTGTCATCTTCTTTCTTTCCTATAAAAAGGGTCAGATGATTAATCTACTTGGATATGTGCTCACGCCCCTTCTATTAATCACACTCGCGATTATTGTAGGTGTTGGCCTATGGACAGGCGAAACAAGCCAAACTTCATCATTTACAGCGATGCAATCTTTTTGGCATGGTTTTATGGAAGGCTATAATACCATGGATCTATTGGCTTCTTTTTTCTTTTCATCAATGATTTATTTGAACTTAAAGAATCAAACTCATGAGAATGATGAAAGGGCAATTTTTAAACTTTCATTGAAAGCAAGCATTGTCGGCGGTGTTTTACTTGCAGCTGTTTATGCTGGCTTTTCCTTAGTTGCAGCATGGCATGGCTCTTCTCTTGCACTTGTCAACAAGGGGGAATTGTTAGCAGCAATCAGTTTAAAAATATTAGGTCCCTATGCCGGTCTGATTGCATCCGCCACAATTGCTCTTGCATGTTTGACTACAGCAATTGCTTTAGCCGCTGTATTTGCAGACTTTTTACATAAGAGCATATTTTTAAATAAAATATCTTACATCTATTCTTTAATATTTACCTTAGCTGCCGCCTTTTTTATCTCCTTACTGGAATTTAATGGCATTGTAAATCTCCTGGCGCCTCTTTTGCAGGTTGCTTATCCAGCACTCATTCTCTTCACCATTGGAAATATTATTTCTCGTTTAAGGAAATTAAAGAAACTGGAGGAGATACCAGCGGTAAATTAAATTTTTGAAATTCCCACGTTTTAAGTGCTTGCTGGACGATTTGTTCTAACTCTTCTTTCTTCTCTTCATCATGTGCCCAACAGAGGTAGCCAATGCAGGAAAACCCATGAACCTTAATCGTTGCAAAAGCTAACTCTGTTGGGGGAATGTGAATTTCCTGTGTCATCCGTTGAAGCGTATCTTTCAAAGAAAAATCTTCAACGATCACTAAGATAAGTTTGTAGTATTGTAAATTTTGAATTTTTAAATAATAACTTTCAGATTTAAATTCCTTTAGTCCTTCAACTAACATTAGAAAAAGTGTGCTAAAGGCGTTTGGATCGACCAAAGCTCTTGAAACAACAGGCGCTAAAGAGTAAAAGAAATTTTCAAGAAGCAATTCATCGTAATCTTTAATCTCTTTTAAAATGTCTCGTATTGCAGAAAGAAGTTCATGCTGCTTTGTAATCATTCCCCCATTAAAATCCCGAATCTCTCCAACAGCACTGCAAATTTCATTAACCACAGTTTCTCTGGCTTTATAGAGATTGATCGAATGATCAGCTCT
This sequence comes from Parachlamydiaceae bacterium, assembly GCA_025451995.1. Lineage (GTDB taxonomy): Bacteria > Chlamydiota > Chlamydiia > Chlamydiales > Parachlamydiaceae > JANWJE01. Next base: position 2,636 of record JANWJE010000074.1, read on the forward strand.
CAAAAACCCTTCTTTTGATAGTTTCAAGCGAAAGACTGTCGCTTCAATTGGATATTTCTTTCTTAAAAAACCCATCACTTTAGTTCTATCCTGCAAATATTCGATAGACTGATCTTTTCTTTTTTTAAATAATTCCATCAAAGGGAGGCAATTCGTTTTTAAAACTCTTGCCAATATCACAGTGAAGTATAAATGTGCATAGGCTTGTTCATCAAAAATGATGGAAATCTGCGGAATGTCCCTGACATACTTTAATTGATTGGTAAGTGTTAGGATATTTCTCATAATCTCTTCTTCGTTGCGAGGCATAAAAACAGGAAGGAGTCGATGTTCAACACGGTTTTTTAGATTGCTGGGGAGTTCTTTTCTCAACTTTTTAAGTTCAAAAGATGTAAACGCATGATTGTCCTTTTTTGAGACTTCAAGATAAGCAAGACAGATGTTTTCAGAGTTAATTTTGTGAATGAAAAAAGAATCCTCCACAATCACTGCTGAGGGGATGAAATGTTGAATCGCTTTTAAGATATTTTTTTCACCAAAACTTTCTTGTTCTCTTAAAAAATTAATTCCAACTAACACACCTACCGTGTTTTTTAAGCCCGTTTGTTTTTGTAAGACTGTTCGAAATAATTTCAATTGTAAGTAGCGTTTTTGGCTATTTTTCTTTATGAATTCTCTTAATAATTTACGAAATAAATAAAAGATGCTTATGATGCGGCACAAATGACGCGCTTGCCGTTCTTGTTTAAAAACATCTCTACACGAAACTAAAACGTGCTGCATTTCAGTAAATACATCGATTTCGTAAATTTTTGGAAACCGTTTTACTAAAAGTGCAATGTATTCTTGAATAATGGCTGTCTTATCATCGGCTGTGAGTCCTTTGATTTCTAAAATCCTTTGAGCGTAAAACTCAGATAACATTCCAGCTTCTATTTCGCTTTGAAGAATAGAAAAATTTCGTTCAATTTCTTGATATTCAATCGGATCATTCACAATGATCATCACTTCACAAAGAGTATAAATCTCCTCATTTTTTGCACGTAAACGAAAATCTGTGGAATAGACTAAAATAACATTGAGCTTTCTTTCTGGAGAAAGCCAGCGACTGATCATTTCAAAGAAAAATTTAAAACATTGAGGTCTTGATTTAGATAGTGAAAAAAAAGATATTTTACCTGGAAAACTTTCGGGTTTTTGTGAAGATTTGGATAAAGGAAGAAGACGGCCTAAAATTTCTTTTTTATAAAGATATGTCTCTTCATCAGTTGCTTGGACTTCAAAAAATTCAATGGGTAAAATTTTCTTTAGGGTTTTAAGAACAACCTCTCGATAATAACAACTGACTTCTTCCTTTTCGGAAGATTCAAATAAAGTAGTGACATTTTCAAACTTCATAAAGAAAATTAGTCTTTCGCCGCATCAAGCGGTCATATATTAATGTTCCCGGATGGCTGTTAAAGGAAGAGATAAAGGATCTAACGTGTAAAGGCAAGCCATTTCTTTCAGCAAGCCTTATTGCTCTAGGATGTAAAACCTTAGCACCCCCTTCGACAATTTTTAAAGCCTCTTTATAATCTAAATAAGGGTAATGTTCTGCGCCCTTATCTCTCTTTGGGTCTTTATCATAAATCCCAGGCACATCTTTAAAAAATTCAATCTTTGAGGCACCTAACGCAATCCCTAACGCTACAGCAGAAGTATCCGAACCGCCTCGACCTAAAGTTGTGATTTCCTTATTCTGACTTACTCCCTGAAATCCAGCGACAATCACAATTTTCCCCTCGTCTAAACTTTTTTCTATTCTTTGCGGGCGTACATCAATAATTTTTGCCCCGGAGTGATTGTCGCATGTAATTATTCCCGATTGACTCCCTGTGAAGCTCACTGCATCTTGGTTTTTTAAGCATAAAGCCATAGCTAAAAGAGACATACTGATTCTTTCACCCACACTAATAAGCATATCGTATTCTCTTTGCGGGGGTGTTGGATGGACCTGTCTAGCTAATTCGATCAATCGGTCCGTTGTTCCACCCATGGCGCTGACAACTACCACAATTCTTTCCGTTTCAAGTCTTCTTGAAATGACTAATTCAGCAATCTTTGAAAATTGTTCAGGCTCAGCGACAGAGGCTCCGCCAAATTTAAGGACGAGTGTATTGTTCATGGAGTTACTTTAACACAAAAGAATATGAATGGCAATTGGGTTAGTTCATACTCTTTTGATTGCTTTTTTTCCACTAGATTGTTAACCTGTTACCATTATTGGAAAAATAGGAGAAACCTTTAAATGTCTAAACACCATAACCACACTTGGAATGAGAGTAATATCGTCGATGATGTTCAGTTCCAAGAAAAAGATGCTGAACTTTTCAAGAATTTGTTAACACAGACTGAAACCGCAACTGTAGATGAAAATTCGTTAATGAGTCCAGGCAGCATCCTCAAGGGAAGAATTGTTGAAATAACAAAAGATCACGTCGTTGTCGATGTCGGCCTAAAATCTGAAGGCTTAGTCCCTATTGAAGAATTTTCCGATCATTCACAACTTTTCTTGGATTCAGAAGTAGAAGTTCTTCTCGATCAAGCAGAAGATGACAATGGACAAATTGTACTTTCACGTGAAAAAGCTGAGCGATTAAGACAATGGGAATATATTTTAGAACACTGTGAAGAAGGTTCAATTGTCAAAGGTCGCGTTATGCGCAAAGTTAAAGGCGGCTTGATGGTTGATATCGGTATGGAAGCGTTCTTGCCCGGTTCTCAAATTGACAACAAACGCATCAAGAATTTAGATGAATACATTGGCAAAACATACGAATTCAAGATCCTAAAAATTAATATAGACCGCAAAAACGTTGTTGTTTCTCGTAGAGAGCTCCTCGAGGCAGAGCGCATTTCCAAAAAAGCTGAAGTTTTAGAACACATCCAACCTGGCGACATCCGAGATGGTATTGTAAAAAATATCACAGATTTCGGAGTCTTCTTAGATCTAGATGGAATCGATGGATTGCTTCATATTACAGATATGACTTGGAAGCGGATTAAACATCCAGCTGAAATGGTCCATATCGGTCAAAAACTTGAAGTCATGATTCTCAGTATCGATAAAGACAAAGGGCGCGTTGCGTTAGGACTCAAGCAAAAAGGGCCAAATCCATGGGATCAAATTGAACAAAGATACCCGCCGGGAACTCGTGTAAAAGGAAAAATCGTCAACCTCCTACCCTATGGAGCATTCATCGAAATAGAGCCGGGGATAGAGGGTTTAATTCATGTATCTGAAATGTCATGGGTAAAAAATGTGACTGATCCAAGCGAAGTGGTCAAAAAAGGCGATGACGTTGAAGCCATTGTTCTTTCAGTTCAAAAAGAAGAAGGTAAAATTTCTCTTGGGATTAAACAAACAGAACATAATCCCTGGGATGATGTAGAGAAAAAATATCCAGTTGGGCATAATGTCAAAGCTGAGATAAGAACTCTAACTAACTACGGTGCATTTGTCGAGTTAGAGCCAGGTGTCGAAGGGTTGATTCATATCTCTGATTTAAGCTGGATTAAAAAAGTTTCTCATCCTTCAGAAATTTTGAAAAAAGGCGATATAGTTGACGCTATTATCCTCTCTGTAGACAAGGAAAGCAAAAAAATCACATTAGGCGTTAAACAATTAAGCTGCAATCCATGGGAATCTATTGAAAAAACAATGCCTGTGGGTAGCTTAGTCAAAGGGAAAGTCACTAAAATTACCGCTTTTGGTGCATTTGTTGAACTGGACAGTGGGATTGAAGGTTTGATTCATGTCACCGAACTATCCGATCAAGCATTCGGTAAAGTCGAAGATGTTGTATCAAAAGGAGACGATGTAACTGCTAAGGTGATCAAACTAGATCCTGAGCACAAGAAAATCGCTCTTTCAATTAAAGAATATTTAATTGATCAAAACCAATATAACCGCGATGATATCGTCGTCACACCGACAAAACAGCGCAAAAAAGAAGATAAACACTCTCAAAAAGAGGAAAAACACTCCCATGATGATGATTCAAACGAATCGGAAGAGAGTGAAGAATAGGTTTATTGCAAGCTTCCTAGCAAATTGGTAGGAAGATTGAGTGAATAAGGACCTCCTATGAGGCTGTATAAGATGAAGAATCATTCTTTTTCTTTACATCTTTTAGGAGGTCTTATGACATATACCGAAACAACTTCAAAATTTGGGTTTTGAGCTGCGCGAAAGCTCCCGCGGTTGAACGATCGTAAGCCGCCCCATATTAGAAATATAGGGCGGCGTACGATCGTGCACCCCCGGGGCTTTGGCGCCGCCCAAAATTTAAAATTCTACCC
>JANWJE010000075.1 GCA_025451995.1 Parachlamydiaceae bacterium
AAACGGCAGTTGAAGGCGATAAATTGACGCAATCTTTTGAGCCATAATCGCTAACAATCGGGGGTGCCTTCACCTTTTGGGAATGTTCACCCCCGATTGTTAGCGATTCTAACTCAAAATCTTGCATCACTTTATCGCCTTGAACTACCGTTTCTAGGTTGAATTTTCTATGCCGTGTCGCATTAAATTTCCATGAGAGAGAGTCCAGTTTTGTAAAAATCAACATTTGCACTTCTAGCTGTTCTGAAAGTGCAATTAACTCATTTTCCCCACCCCATAAAATTGATTCTTCAAGGCACTCACAGTAAAAATCTAGTTTGTTGGGTTTCCGCTTTAATTTGGTTTCTAATTTGTCGAATAATTCTGGACGTCCACCCTTTTCTTTCGCATATTGCAAAATTTTTTCTTGCGCTTCTTTTTGACTGATCGAATCTTTAATTCTTTTTTCAAAACAACTTGGATTATCTTTGATGTAATTGGATGCTAATTTTCGGTAAAAAATTGGCTTTTCTCCAATTTTAATTTGGCTTTCTATTGAATTAAAGAGTGAATCGACATTATAGAGAATTCCCCTATTGGGTTTATAATGTTCTTTAACATCAAAACAAAGATAATCTTCTAAATAATTTTTTTTTCTTTTTAAACGTTCGATCATTTCTTTTACTAAAGAAAAACTTTGTTCTTTCTTCAGAGATTTTAGAAATGGAATTAAAATGACTAATTCTTTATCTATTTTATCTATTAAATGAAGACAGATATTCCATTTTTTTGGACTTTTTTTTATTTCTTGGATAAGAAGATAAGCGGGTTTGATTGTATTATAAGTGGAAGCCATCGAGCTTTCGTCATGAGCATTCTTCAGCAAGAGACCGCTAATTTGAATGGTTGAATTTTCAATTTTTTTCAAAGTTTCAACATCTTTTTCATCTGAAGAGTCTTCATCTCTTTCAAAACGGGGGGTCAGAATTCTTTGGCCCGGAGAAGGGGATGTTCTGGGGATCCCAAGTAAATCGCATTCTAATTCATTTAAATTGTCATTGGATTTTGTAAGGGTTATCGAAGACTTTTCAAATTTTATTGCTTCTGCTTCAGTTGTTTGCTTAAATATTATTTTTAAAGCGACTTCTTTAATTGCATTCAGAAGCTGACCGCACTGGCATTTAAGAGCTGAAATTTTATAACAAAAAGATCCAACAGCGGAGTTGAATTTTTCGCTGAAATAACTAATAGTTTGTGAAATCTTGCAATAAGATGAGCTTATCATGTGTGCCCCTATCATCCCGATTTTGCACAAAGTCGAGATCTATCTAAGGAATACTAAATAAAATAAAAAAATTCTATAAAAAAACAAAAAAAAAACTTATCATCTCTCTAAGAACCTGTTTATACCGAAAAAACTTCAAAATTTGGTTTTTGAGCGCGTCAAAGCCCCGAGGTTGAGCGATCGTAAATGGGTCCATATTGACTTAATATTGACCCATTTACGATCGCTCAACCGCGGGAGCTTTCACGCAGCTCAAAAACCAAATTTTGAAATTTTTTCGGTATAGGTTCTAAAAAATAATGTGCAAGCTATGAAATATTCTATTCCCCCCGGTGTGTTTGACATCATTCCCAATGATTCACAAGAAAAGTGGAAATCTTCTTATTTGTGGAGCTATGTTGAAAAATTAATCAGAGAAATGGCTCGAGATTATGGTTTTAAAGAAATCAGAACGCCGCTCTTTGAACGCAGCGAACTTTTTTTAAGGAGCGTTGGAGATACTTCCGATATCGTTACAAAAGAAATGTACACCTTTGAAGATAAAGGGGGCAGATCGCTTTCTTTGCGGCCCGAGGGAACAGCGCCGGTGATGCGCTCTTTTGTGGAAAATCAACTCCATCATAAAAAATCTGTGCATAAGTTATTTTATATTGCCCCCATGTTCCGCTATGAAAGAGCCCAGGCAGGGCGCTATCGCCAACATCATCAATTTGGGGCAGAAGCAATAGGAAACGGTACGCCTGAACAAGATGCAGAGCTAATCGACTTGCTCTATTCCTTTTATCAAAGGCTTGGATTAACCAACTTAACACTCTATATCAATTCAATTGGCACTTTACAAACGAGATCCCTCTTTAGGGAGGCTTTGAAAAGCTTTTTACACCCTTATCTTTCTGAATTATCAGCAGATAGCCAAACTCGTTTTGAGACAAATCCTTTGCGCATCTTAGATTCAAAAGATCCAAAGGATCGAGAAATCATTAGTCAAGCGCCTTCCATTTTAAATTTTCTAAATGAGGAGGAACGAAGTCATTTTGAGGATTTAAAAAAACTTCTTACTCTCCTAAAAATCCCTTATAAAGTTAATCATCTTCTCGTTCGTGGATTGGATTATTATAATAAAACCGTATTTGAAGTTGTGGCAGGAGAATTAGGAGCACAAAACAGTATCGGCGCCGGAGGGAGATATGACGGCTTGCTATCCTCTGTTGGTGGACCAGACCTTCCCTCAATTGGTTTTGGTACAGGAATAGAAAGAATTTTGCAAACGGCAATTAACCAAGAAATTAAGCTTCCAGGCCCGGATGTACCAGATCTTTTTATTGTAGCCCTTGGTCAAGAATCAAAAAATGTGGGTTTTCAACTCTTGCATCAATTGAGAAGCGAAAACATTCAAACCGAAATGGATTTTAATACCAAAAAAGTGGGTAAATCGTTGCAATATGCAAATGACATCGGTGCAAAATTTGTCGTTGTCATCGGAGATCAAGAATTGGCAAACGAGGAAATCGAAATTAAAGAAATGGCAACGGGAAATAAATCAAAAATTTCTATCGATGCCATTAAAGATTTTCTCTTGGAAAGAGCAAAGGATGTTTGATTATAGACCGACGCGTACCTGTGGGAGCTTAAGAAAAAAAGACATTAAACGGCAAGTCACTTTGTCTGGCTGGGTCCATAGAAGACGAGACCATGGCGGTTTAATCTTTATAGATTTGCGCGATCGTTACGGACTGACACAAGTAGTGTTTGATCCGCTGCAAGCGCCGGAAACCCATCGGCAAGCTGAAAAACTGCGGAATGAATGGGTCATTTCTATTAAAGGGAGTGTCAGCAGTAGAGAAGAAGGAATGGTGAATTCCAAGCTCAATACCGGTGAAATTGAAGTGATTGCTTGCGAATTAGAAATTTTATCCAAAGCAAAAACCCCTCCATTTTCAATCTCTGATGAATCCATAGACGTCAATGAAGAAGTGAGGTTAAAATACCGCTATCTCGATATTCGTAGAGGGGATATCGCAAAGAAACTCATCTTGCGCCATTCAATCATGATGACAACTAGGCAGTTTCTTGATCATCATGGATTTTTAGAAATTACCACACCTATTTTAGGAAAATCAACTCCGGAAGGGGCGCGCGATTACCTTGTCCCCTCAAGAATCTACCCGGGCACATTCTACGCCCTTCCACAATCTCCGCAGATGTTTAAACAACTGCTCATGATTTCCGGGATGGATCGATATTTTCAAATTGCCCCATGCTTTCGCGATGAGGATTTGCGCGCAGATCGGCAGCCGGAATTTACTCAGATTGACATCGAAATGAGTTTTGCCTTACCTGAGGATCTCATGTCCATGATTGAAGGCTTATGCAAAAGCCTTTTTAATACATGCAAAAACATCGAAATTACGACCCCATTTCGAGCTTTAAGTCATAAAGAATGCATGGAAAGATTTGGAACGGATCGACCTGACTTGCGCTTTGAAATGGAACTCTTCGATTTGACATCCTTGGTTAGATCGTCTTCTTTTTCCGTTTTTTTAGATCAAATCAATCAAGGAGGAATTGTAAAAGCGATCTCCGTAAAAGGCGGGGCAGATCTTTCGAGAAAATCAATCGATGAGTACACCGACTTTGTTGGGCGATTGGGAATTAAAGGGCTTGCTTGGATGAAGTATCAAGGAGCCGGATTAACATCGAATATCACCAAGTTTTTTTCGGAAGGCCTCCTTTCTCAAATGATCGAATTATTGGGAATGAACGAAGGAGACCTGATCTTTATGATTGCAGATCAGCCGGCAAAAACCAATCAAGCCCTCGACCATTTGAGAAGAAAAATTGCCAAAGATAGGCATTTGATCGATCCTCATCGATATGAATTTTTATGGGTGACCGATTTTCCTTTATTTAGCTGGAATGAGGAAGAAAAAAGGTTAGAGAGCGAACATCACCCCTTTACTTCCCCCCGTTTTGAGGACATTCATTTACTTGAAAGAGAACCTTTAAAAATGCGCTCTTCGGGGTATGATATCGTCTTAAATGGCTACGAAATCGGCGGAGGATCGCAACGCATTCACAATTCCGACTTACAGCAAAAAATCTTTGAATACCTCAATTTAAGTTCGGAAGAACTTGAGGAAAAATTTGGATTCTTTTTAGACGCTTTGGACTATGGAACACCGCCCCATTTAGGGATTGCATTGGGCTTGGATCGCATCGCAATGATTTTAGGTGACACTGAAAACATCCGCGACGTCATCGCATTTCCTAAAACGCAAAAAGCGAGCGATTTGATGTTAGAAGCCCCATCATCCGTCCCACCAAAGCAGCTGAAAGAGCTGCACATTCGCACAACAAGTTGATTTATTTACTATGAAGCTTTAAGAATTTTTTAGGTGGAATTATGATTCGAATCATCGGCGGAAATCATTTAGCAAAGACTAGCTTACATGAAATAGGGCCAAGATGATCTCTTCTTCAGTTTGCTGAAAAAAAACGAAGTTTTTGTTCTGAACGTTCTAGGTCATGCGGGCCTGAGGGGCTTTTATTCTTTGGCTCTATTTCAGGGGGAATGAAAGAAGAGAAAAAAAATGAGGTACACACGCGTTAAGCTAAAGCTCCTCCTCAATTTAGGAGGTCTTTAGTGGAATTTTTCTTGGCCTAAATTACTCAGATCGCCTACATTATTTTTTTCCTTTTTAAACTGGAGGTTATAACATGTTAAAAAAGACACGATTTGTGGCACTCACAGGTCTTGGAATTCTATTAGGGTATTGTGCCTTACAAGCCATCGACGAAAAATCGACAACTCTTAATGGTGATCAATCTGTACCTGCTCAAGCTTCCTTACCAGAAAATCCAGCAGATCAAAGTAAGCCAATCGATATGAAAAAACTTTCTGAAGCGTTTGGTAACTTCATTGGACGCAATTTAAAATCCCCCGGCTTAGCCTTTGATTTAGATAGCATCGTCAAGGGTATCCGCGAAGGATCAGCTGGACAGCCATCCCCTTTAACAGAAAAAGAATATGAAGAAATGATGGCCGCTGTTCAAGAAAAAGCTTTTAAAGAAATGTCTGCAACAAATTTGAAAGCTGCAAATGATTTCATGGAAAAAAATAAAGGCGACAAAGGAATTGTTGAAGTTGTCCCGGGCAAGCTTCAATATTCTATTTTGAATGAAGGGACTGGCGCTACAGTCGAAGCCCATGCATCTCCAAAAATTCACTATACCGGAAAATATTTAGACGGGACAGTGTTTGGCACCTCAGAAGAAATGGGTGGACCGATCACAATTCCTCTCGATCAAACTATTCCCGGATTTAGCAAAGGAATCATTGGGATGAAAGAAGGGGAAAAAAGACGCCTTTACGTCCATCCAGATCTTGGCTATGGAACATCGGGCCAACTTCCGCCAAATGAGCTTTTAATATTTGACATCGAAGCTGTTAAAGCTAACTCGGATGATGCCAAAAAGAGTGGCGACTCTCAAGATAGCGACGATGAGGGCGATGATGATGAGGAAGAGGACTATTTTTTAGAAGATGAAGAAGAAGACGCTCAACCGAATCAACAACAAAAAACACCTGTAAATCCGGGTGGACCTAACGCTCCTGCTAAAGGGTAACATTTGAGGTAATTGCAAAAGTGGAAAACTTGCGGCATCTAATCTTTTGATCCATAATGAATTAGAATATTAGCGCCACAAGTCTCCGACTTTTGCAATTACCTCATTCAGACCATTAGACTTCTTTCCTTTTCTCAAGCAAAGCGAGTTTCGAAAGAAGTCTATTGACATGCCCGTGTCGGGTACGTAAAATTTTTCCTATGAAAGTCATTCTCTACCAACCACAAATTCCTCAAAATGCAGGCAATATCGTAAGGACATGCGCTGTCACCGGCACTGACCTCATCATGGTGCGCCCCTTGGGCTTTAGCACGCACGATCGATGGTTAAAACGAGCCGGGCTCGATTATTGGGAAGGAGTCAATGTCTCCTTTATCGATGATCTTTTTACCTATCTCGAACACTCCCCTGCTCCCTTTTATTTCTTTTCAAGCAAAGCACATCAATTTTATTCAGAAGTTTCCTATCAGAAAGAAAGCATGTTGATCTTCGGCTCTGAAACTGCAGGTTTACCCCCTGAGGTTTTCCATAGATGGCCTGAACGATGCGTTAAAATCCCCATGAAAGAAGGGGTGCGCTGTCTGAACCTCGCCACCTCGGTTGGCATCGGAGTCTATGAAGCTTGGCGCCAGCAGGGATTTAAACCGCTTCTGTAGTAGTTAATTATTTAAAATAAAGTTGGTTGTATATTTTTTATTGATAATAAATAACTATTTTTGTTATAATTTTTGGTATTGTCTGTTTAATAACGACAATAATATCATAACTTAAAAAAAGGATTTCGAAATGAATAATCTTTCAGTAGATTCAGTGTTTCGTGCATCTCAAGAAAATGTAGTAGTTGAAAAAGATTTAAAAGCAAAAGGTTTAGAACTCGCCGCAAATCTTGTTAACAACAAGATTTCCACTGTTGAAGAATTTTTAGATGGCGTCATCGATGCACATCCACACGTCATTAAGGGCTATGTTGGAACAGTATTTACATCTCCTGATGCAGCTCCAAAAAATAGCGATGATGAAGCGAAAAGAACATTGATGTCATTTGCTGCTTTATTCTGGATCTATACAGATAATTATGAAGCTTTTAAAGCTGGTCAGCTCGCACCACAAATTTCCTTAACAAACTTCAATTCATTAAGAGATCACTATAGAAAGAATTACGACACAGCGGAAAAACTCCATGCCAAAATGGCGATGTTAGAAGGTCACGATTTAGGAAAGGTTCTTAAATTCCAAGATGCCATCAGAGCAATGACCGGCAAAGCTCATTTGGTAGATCATGACGAAATTTATCTTGAAGCTTTAATTTTAGCAAGAGAAGGGCGTATCAAAAGAGAAGATGGCATCCTACCAGAATCTTATTTTGATTTAGATGTCCAAGATCAAGAGATGATTTTCCTCGGTTGGAACATGCGTTTTAACACAGGGCAATTTACACAGTTTGAATGTCCTGAAGTATGTATCGATGGATACTTAGATTCACGTGCTAAAAACCCACAAGCTGCAGAAAATTTCGTCGACCATGAAAGAGTTGACCTGCAAGGTGTAATGGGCAATGTGCACTTAGATCTCGTCGATGGCCATGCGAAACCAAAGCAAGGTTCTCTTCTTTATAACGATGAACTCTGCACAGCTCATAATGCGATGACATCAGCGCTTAACAACCTTTCATTGACTACACCTAAAGCAGTTTACATGAACTATCTCCAATTCCGTGCGAATTTGGTCGGTTTTTCTGTGACTGATGCAGTAACATATGCTGCAGGCCGTCTCGTCGGTATGTGCCGTTTCTTTGCAGCAGCAAAAGGTCAAGCCGTGTTGAGCCATGTTCAAAGCATGGATAAAGAATGCAACTTGATTAAAGAATTGAATGTCACAGGTAAAGATGGACAAAAAGCTGTTCTTCCATACTATGTACCTCAAATGTTTGTTAACATCCTCGGTCACAAAGCTTCTACAGCAACTCTAGAAAGAAGAATTGAGATTGGATGTATCGTTTTAGATAAACTTTACAAAGCAGTTCGCGCTGCAGTCCCTGCTGAGAATCAAACAGGAAATGGCGTGCTTTCTTCTAACATGTGGCTCATTTGTACTGCAATTAATGCAGAAGCAAATGTAGAAAATCTTGTTAGCAAAGAAATCGTGATCAATCCGGTTACACTTGCTGCAACATTTGCTTAATTTTGTTTGTCTACACACCCCTCTTCGAGAGGGGTGTTTTCATCAAAAAAATAAAGAGAGGAATGTTTAATGAATTTTAATTCAAACATACATAGTCTCAATTACAGTCCTGATGCTCCTCAAACAAATAGTCAAAATCAATCATTTGAAATGAAAAGAGCGAAATACGGTTATTTAATGTTCTTGGCGTTGCAGCGAGGAGATGATGACGCATTCAATGCAGATGCCATCACCACTATTTCTCTTGAAAGATTCACTGAGTTAAGAAACGTTCTATTTCGTGATCCTGCAATGACGAAAGATGTATCTTTTCAAGAGTATATTAAATCCACAGAACAAACCGAGATAGCCAAACCTCAACAACTACTCGCTACCGATTATATTCGCGAGCTTCCAAATCCTGAATTCGAAAAATTAGCAGAGTCTATCTTAGCAAAGTCTATCTTAGATGACCCTGAAACATTAGAGAAGTTCATGAAACAAGAAATGTCTGATATTATGGGTGTAAGTGCTAAACGTTTTTAAGGACTGATGTTTTATTTCCCAAAAAAATAAAATAGAAGCGATAAAACCACGCTAAGAATCAAGCAAGTGACGATTGGAAAATAGACCTGAACGTGTTCTCCTTTAAAAGACAGATCCCCGGGTAGCCTTCCTAAAGGGATGGGGACTTTGAAAATAATCAAAAGGCCTAGCACAACACATGTCAGGCCGATGATGATCAGCAATTTTCCCATTTTAGACCTTTTGCGTAATTACATTTGCTTGATAAAATGGATTTTTTTGGCGTCTTTCTTGCCAAATTTTTCGACCATATGATCGCATATGCTCTCAAAATTTGGCAAGAAATCCATCCAAAAATCTCTCATTTTCTCAAGCAAAGCTAATGACGCAAGAGGTCTATTAACCTAAAAACGGCAGTTGAAGGCGATAAATTGACGCAATCTTTTGAGCCATAATCGCTAACAATCGGGGGTGCCTTCACCTTTTGGGAATGTTCACCCCCGATTGTTAGCGATTCTAACTCAAAATCTTGCAT
>JANWJE010000076.1 GCA_025451995.1 Parachlamydiaceae bacterium
ATAGTCGATATCGAACATTCGAATGAATTAGCACAAGGAAAATTAATTCGCATTTCAGCTATAGATTTAGATAGAATAGCTTTTGTTACCCCAGAAATGAGGGGTCAATCTTTACCCGATCTTCCCGACTTTTGAAGTTGTTTCGGTATAGATAGTTTTATTAAAATAATCTATCTAAATTAAAAATTGTTTTCAAATAGATATTGAAATTTATATACCGATATTTTAAAGTTGTTTAAAAAAGAGAGAGAGATGATTACTATTAATGATGTTGAAAAAATTGTGATAGATAGTTTCTGCACACGTTGTTTACCTTGTAGCCATTATGTTACAATTACATTGAAAGACGGGAGAAAATCTTCAGCTTTAAGCAGCGTTGATATTTGTACGCTCGTTAACGAGCTTGCCCTTGAAAGAATTAATCCCAATCCAACTATGGACTCGTCCGCCCAACATCTCGTGGCTCAAGCTAAAATCGAGCACTTCAGTGAATACATACAGCTGAGCAAAGACCCCATCAGTTGTAAATTTATTAAACTCCAATCTTCAGAAGCGATTTTAAATAGAATATTCCCTGAAAATTTTATACAAAAAGAAGTTTGGGATGAGAATGAAGATGAAGAGTTTACTTCGTAAAAAATGTATTTTTATAGGCCTAATGTTCCAACCTATGTGAAAAGCGGTATTCTCGATAAAATTTTAAAAAGTTAATAAAAAGGGATATTTATGAATGTTAATTTAAATAAAGAATTTTCTCCTCTGGATCTAAAAAAAATTGATCCAAGCCCTTCGAATGAGAAAGACATTTCTGCAATCGCCACAAATCAATTTGCAGCCATTGATAATGCATTGAATACCTCTTTTATTGGTTCAACTTTGAATCTGACAGCTTGGCATCATCATTTACCAGAGAATGAGTGGTTTGAAAACATTGGAATTGAACCAGATGATATCAATAAGAATCAGTGGCTTAGAAAAATTGGAATTAGATCAGTATGCTCAGATCCGGCACGCAAACATGTGCAAAAAATGGTAAGCGCAGATCTTCAAAAATACGATAACACCTCTAACGTTCTTTTTTTACCAGAAAATGATATCAATTATCTCCTTGACAATGATCAGTGGTTTCAAAGAGTTGGAACTAAATTAGCCCACGCACATTTTCAAAATTCCGATATCGAAATGGTGTTGGCTAAAATCAAACAATTTCAAACTGAACTTAAAAAACCTTACAGGGAAAAACTTTCCGTTGAAAATGTGTTTGAGCCTCTTTTGCCAGAAAACAGATTTAACCCAAGCCAAGAAAAGATTGCTAAAGCTGCTTTTATATCCTCTTTGATCAGGCAGATATATTTAAAAGAAAGAGAAAACCCCAAGAAGCGAATTGAGTTTTTGAATAGAAAATCACAAATTCTTCCATATGAGATTTTTGATCAAGAAAAGCTAACAACTCTTTTCAGATTTGACCGGGCAACCCATACTTTGATAGACATTTGCTGGATGTCTCTAGATCTAGAGCTAGCACTTTTTGTTGGAAGCTATTTAGAAGGGGGACCTAATGAAATTCACTATATCCCAGGTGAAAATGCTACTGAAGATACAAAATACCGCATGGTGTTATTGGCCGATACAATTTTACCTAAAGATGATAAGAGCCATCTTCTAAATGAAAATGACTGGTTTGATAAGTTGCGCACCCGCTTGATTTTATTATTTCGCCCGATATTTATACAAGACCCTAATGATCAAAAATATACTGAAATTAATCAAAAATACGTTGATCCAATCATGGAAAAAATTAAACAGATGATGGGATTTCTGAAGGAGGCGAAATCAGCCGGAAACTCGAAAGCCAATAGTGAACTATTGATGAGCATCTCCAATTCTTCATTCGCTCCCTTGTTTGCTGATGAAAGCTTTAAAGAATTAACCAAAGACCAAAAATTTGACATACAAGCCTGTTTTATTGCGACACTTTTTAGAGATCTGCGCATCAATTTCAGCTCTCCAGAGAGCAATAAGGCTTTTAATAGGGAAAGAACTCGTTTTCTTACAGAAATAGCTAATGAAACTTATGGTGATAAACTTAAATCAGAAGGTGATATAATCAATTTCTTCAGATTTAAATTAGCCATTGTTCAACTGCAAACATTCTTCGGTCCTATCCAAAGCAGCCTACCCCTTAAGGTAGGGAATCTTTTGGATGGAACATCAGATACTAAGCGATACATTCTTGGGGGCAGGCACCATAGTGAAACCAAAATAAGAATTGATCTTATTGAAAGTATGAACAAGTCTTTGACTAATGAAGGTTTGAAAGATTCGGTGTGATCCTCAGGGTTGGACAGATTCGAGATAATTTTTCTCTAGAGAAAAATTATCTCGAAAGTCTAGACCCTACTAGACAAATCGATTCTCTTCCTTTTTTCAGTCTTCCATGGTGGCACAACGTTATTTTGTTAATGAAACTCAAAGACAATGAGCAGCGTTTATGGTACGCACAACAGACGATAGAATGTGGGTGGAGTCAAAACGTTCTCGAAGACTTAATCAAATCGGATTTATATAGTCGCCAGGGAAAAGCTATAACAAATTTTCAATCGACTTTGCCTAAACCACATTCGGACTTGGCTGAGCAGTCTCTGAAAGATCCCTATTGCCTAGACTTCTTAGAGATAGCAGATGGATTTCGAGAAAAAGAGTTAGAGCAAGCATTGATTGACAATATACAGAATCTCTTGCTGGAACTCGGAAAAGGCTTTGCTTTTATTGGCCGGCAAGTTCCTCTACGAATGGATGACAATACTTATTACGTTGACTTACTCTTTTACCACTATAAGCTTCATTGCTTTTTCGTTGTCGAGCTTAAAAATACCCCATTCCGACCAGAATACGCAGGGAAAATGGCATTCTATTTGGCTACTGTTGACCACTGCTTAAAGAAAGAAGAAGATAATAAAACTATTGGAATGATTCTGTGTCGCAGCAAGGATAAACTGACAGTCGAATACGCTTTGAAATATAATGTGAGTCCAATCGGTGTTTCTAGTTATGAGACACAGTTGATTGAAAAACTGCCTAAGGAGCTGAAGAGTAGCTTACCAACCATAGAAGAGATTGAATCTGAGTTAGGAGAGATTGGCGATGATATAAACGACTACTTCCTCTGATCCTTTACTCTTCTCCTGGCCTGTCGTTCATAATTCAATTTCTCATTGGCATTAAAAAATGTCTATTGGGTAAGAGAGACGATTGAAAAAATCTCGCGGAAGCCTAGGCCCAAAGGCCAAAAAGCCAAAAGACCAAGTATCCAAAGCCCAATGCCCAATGCCCTAAAAGAACGACCGCTGCCAAGCCCCGGCCAAACCAATGTTGCTGCTGACGAAGCCGAAGTCGTCGTAGCTCACAACGAAACCCGAGGCGCCAACACAACCAATGACTGTTTGATAGCCATCTACAGCTTCCTTGCAACGGGTATACATCACAGGCTCTTGCCCATAATGGGTCACTCCTGTCTTGAGGAAACGCATGGTGATTCCAATAAAAGCAGGCAAAAGAGAGGGCGGTTCGTAGCCATTTTCTTGAGCGATTTCTAGTTGTTTAACATAAGGTTGACTGAGAGTTCCCGGCAAAACTTCAGTGGTCATCACCAAATAAAATGATTCTTCTATTGCTTTATCTTCGCCATATAGTTCAAAAATTCGATCGTAGATATATCCATTAAAATTGCTACCAAATTTTTCTTTCATCACCTTTTCAATTATCTCTTTATAACTTTTCAATGTGGTGGGTTTGGGCACTGCGTCATCTTTTGTCTTCATCGTCTTTGGAATTAAAACAACCATTGTTTTTGCCATTGTTGGAACTTTTGGATCAATGACCGATGGACTTTTAAGGTATTCTATTAATTCTTGCGGGATGGGCAGATCGTCTACTTCTACGTTAAGTAGCCTTTTGTACTCTTCAACCCCTATAATAGATGCTTTTATTTTTTCTTCTTCCAACGCATCACTTGCTTTCCATGACTTACTTACTGCGCTGGCTTGTCCTAAATCTTTGGGGGATAAATGTGGATCGCTGGCAATAATTCTTATTAATTCGGGGGGTAATTTTTTGATGGGGTCGCTTTTTCCAGTCTTCGGCTCTTTATTTCTGATAATCTGAGATGTTTCATTCTTAAATAAACTTTCATTAAATTCATTCAGACGAGCCTCTTGTGGTGTTTCTTCAGCCTTTGGATTCTTCACTGGAACGTCTGGATTTTGATTCGTGTTTAAATTTGGAATCGGTTCCATAATCTCTCTCCAAAAAATTCTTTAAATTCATATTATCAGTAAATTATTAATGTTTAATAAAAAGGGGACGTATTTGGCGTAGGGGGGCATAGGGGCGTTGGACCTTAACGATTCTTAATTGCGTGCTTAAGTCATCAAATTGTACAAAGTCGAGTATAAAAAAAAAGCAATCATTTTTTTAAGTAAATAAAGATTTTTTAGTGTAAAATTTTCAGTTATGATTAACAATTTTAATAAATTTAATTCTAATTTAGAAATGATTTTATGGAATTATTTAGATGATAATGACAAAAGAAATTTCTCGATCACCTCTAAAAAAGATCTAAGAATCCGCGTGGATGCGGAAAGAATTCAAGAGAGGGATGTCTGGCTTAAAATTCACCAATTTCTGATTCCTTTTTTTAATTCCAATCCACAGTTAGACAATCAAATGCAAATTCTGAAAGGAATATCTACTGACGAAAAAGAGGGATGGAGTCAATTAGCGACACCCTTTTCCTTTGGTTGCTCCTTAAAAAAAATTAAACAAATAAATTATGATCTAAATACTAAATTCGCTTTATTTTTACAACAAAATGAACTATTTAAATATTTGTTGAATGCTATTGAATATAAATTTAATACATCGATTGGGTTTTTAATTAATATTGTTGATAGAGTTGATAGAATAAGCTTGGAGAGAATTGATAAAATACTCATATTAGCAAAATCAAAAAATGAAGAAATAAATTTATTAATAAATAACTCATTTGAAAGTGTTATAGAAGACGATGAGAGAACTAAAAAATTAAAAATTTTGATGCGCTCATATAGGAAGCATCAATTTGATAGAGGTCATGTCAAAGAAATGACGCCGCTATTTTTGAGAATGAAAGAAAAAAAACAAGAAGAGTTACAACAAACGGAAGAGTGGGAAGCTAAAGAGACGATTAAGAAATGTGTTTCTCGGATAGATTTTATTCTTCTAGAGTCTATAGGCTTGGCTATTGATGAAATGCTAGACGATCGCGAGTTTCAAAAAGCAGAAGTTTTGACTTCCAATTTATCTTCCTCGGAACAAGAGGATTATTTAACTTATATTTATTTAGAACAAATTAATAAACTTAATTTAAATAATGATGAAAAAGAGATTATTTATCAAAAAATTGAAAATCTAATAAAAAATTCCCCTCGTTTATGCGCTGGGTTTTCCAATTTGGAAAATCCCCAAAAAGAAAATAAAGTTAAGATTGTTTCTAGGATCTCGAGCACTTCTTTAAAACGCTATCATCCTGCCTTCGTAAATATATTGAAAATTATATTGAAAATAAAGGGGCTTTCGAAAACTGGGGAATACTTTCAATTTTTGAATGACAAAGCTAATGGGTGGTTTACTAAATTTTTTTTTGAAGAGATTTGTTATATTTGGATTGAGAAACACGCTGAACAAACGAATATAGATAAGAAAAAATTGGAAGATCTTTTTAATCGCAAGGACCCCGAACTCATCAGTTTTACTCATCAAACCTATGAACAGATGTTAGATCTATTTCCTTATTGTTTCTTTAAAAAGGGATTTATGGACGAGGCTTTTTATTGCCTGCCAAAAATAAAATCAGTCGATATGTGGTGTGGTGAGTATGATAAAGTTGTTTATGCACAGTGTTTTAGTTATGTTAAAAATAAAGAATATGACAAAGCTTTAGATCTTACTAAAACTTTGTTACATCCTGCCCTTCTAGCTTCCACCTATGAAATGATTATAGAGGCTTTGATGGATAGGGGAGAGGTGAACGAAGCTCTTGCCTACTTTGAAAAATCTCAAGAATATATAAATAATGAAGACTTAATGATAGCAGGAAGTTTTGCATTAGAACCCCCTCGGGGCCTTATTTTTGGGTTTTTGAAAGAAAAGAAGATTTTAGAAGCCCTGGAGATTCTCAAAAAATTGCTGAAAGATGATTTGATAAACATCAGAATATCTGTTGAAGTTGCCATTTTTTTTCTCGGCCATCCGGAAATTGAAAAAAATTTCGAACTAGCTATTCGCTGTATTGAAGATGGATTTATACCGGCCGACAGCTCATTTTCGCAAGTATTCAAGAAGATTGGGTCGTTGTTGGTTCACTTAAAAGAAAAAGAAGGTCTTGAAAATGTGATTCATTTTGTTGAAACACAAACGAAAAAATCAGAGATTCGATCCTCAATTTTTTATCACCTCGCCCTCAAATTATTAGATAAAAACGAATCGACATTATTGATTGAGAGGTGCGATCAGCCGACGAAGGATCTCTTTTTCCTTTATAAGACAAAAGATTGTATTTACAAAAGTGATTTTTTTGAGGCTTCACAATGGTTAGAAAAAGTTGTCGATAGAGGTTCTATCAAGTTCAATCAATTAAATCATTTTTTAGTGCAATATAATGATTAACAATTTTAATAAATTTTGTGTATTTTTAATCATTTATTCCTTGCATTTTAAGCAGATGAGGGACGCGACAAGGCATTATCCTTAAAAAAAGAGCAAGAAAACTTGGAGGGATCTGAAAGCCAAGACTTTATTTGGGATGGATTTTTAGATTCGAAAGCCTCGGACAGTTCTTCTTCGGATTCATCCGTTGAATATGAATGATGATATTATACCGAAACAACTTCAAAATTTGGTTTTTGAGCGCGCCAAAGTCCCGGGGTTGAACGATCGTAAAAGGCTTTATATTGACAT
>JANWJE010000077.1 GCA_025451995.1 Parachlamydiaceae bacterium
CATTGTAAGCTCCGTGTTGTGTCAGAAGCTCACGGGCTTACAACTTTTTTATCTATTTCTCAAGATTTTTCTAGACAGCAGCTTCTTTTTCTTTTTCGGCCGAAGGCCGACTTATCCTACAAGGCCTGTTTTTTTCCAAAAATGAGATATTTTTGGTTGGATTTATTGTCAAATTTTAAGACATATATACATGAAATAAAGACGCCAAAAAGATTCTTTTTATCGAGCAAATGGAGTTTCGAAAGAGGTCTATTTAAGCATTCGCAATTGGAAGGGTAAAACAAAATCGAGCCCCCGGTTTTTCCGGATCACTCTCTACCCAAATTTTCCCTTTATGAAGCTCAATAATTTCTTTGCAAATAGCCAGCCCTAATCCCATCCCATGATAACCCTGCGGTATCTGGGCACGACTTAATTGCTCATATTCATTAAATATATTTGGGTCGTCTGAAAATATTCCGAGACCATCATCTATAATTTGAATGCAAATCATTCCATCGTAATGCAGACCTTTTATTGTGATCTTTTTTTTCACATAATGTAGGGCGTTAATAAGTAAGTAAGATAAAACCTTAAGAATTAAATGAGGATCGACGAATGCATGATTTAAGTCAGAAATATCTTCTTCAATGGTGACATTTTTTTCCTTAAATTGAGGTTTGAAATTATCAATGACTTCATCGATTAAAATCTTAATTTGAATGTTACGGCAATTGACGACAAAATGAGCCGTTTCCAAACGACAGTGATTAAGAATATTATTTATAATATCTAAAAGTCGTTTAATGCTTTCCTTAAAAACTTCAAATACTTCTTTTTGTTTTATTGATAAGAGCTCAACTTCCATATTCAAAATATTTAAACCCCCTTTCATCACAGCGACAGAACTTAACAATTGATGAGAGGCTGTAGTAAAAAATTGATCTTTCATTCTCTCAATTCTGAATCTTTCAATCGTATGAAGAATTGAATGTCTAAGTCCTGGAGGTTTTAAGTCCGTCTTTAATAAATAATCCTGAGCTCCTGCCCGAACCGCCTCAAGCCCTGTGAATGGATTGGAATCATCAGCCAATACAATAATTGGAATCATAGGGTAATAATTGCGCAAGTTCGTAACAAGTTCAAGCCCTTTGCTATCAGAGACATTGAGATCAGTAAGAACAAGATCGACATTTCCTCTATTAAGGCGCTCCATCGCATTGGATACACTTTCAACTAACTCGAGAGAAAAAAACTCTTCTTCTTTTTCCTGTGCCGCGCCCTCAGCGATAAGATTTTGGATTGTGAAAAAATTGTTTTGATTCTCAACAATATAGAGAATGGTATTCATTTTTTTTTTCGATTGCTCAACCCGCCCCATCTCAATACCCGCGCCCTTTTATTTCTCTATTCTGATACCGGACTTCTTGCATCATCCATCGATCATCGTGTTAAAACACATATATGGAGTCTTACAAAAACCAATCAAAATAACAATATAAAACTTATTTTTTTAAACGTTGATAAGATTTTTTATTTTGACAATTTCTCTGTGGCTTATTGTAAAAAAAACATTGATCGATAATCAATTTAAAAAAAAGTTGAATATTTAATTGTTTTTTATTAAGATGGTGTAAAGTTTTTTATAATTAAAATGAAAATTAGCTTAAATAACAAATACAATGAAAATTTTTCTGCTTTAGCAAAAACGACGAGTTTTTCTAATTTTAGACAAAAAAAAATTGTCAAACTAACATTGGCCTTCTCTTGGATAGTCATGTGTTATTTGATTATTCAATCTCTTTCTTCGCTGAAAGTTAGCAAGCAATCAAAAAATTACTTGAGAAGAGAAGGGGGATTCAATTCAGGAAAAATAGGATTATTGGATAGTGCTCTGTTTAACCCATCAAAAAAATTAGCTTTGGGTGCTGAGCCACAACACTGGACACACTTAAATTCTTTACAACATTCTTTCGATGCATCCATGCACGAAATTAAGTCAAGGCGATTACAGACTTCAACAGAATTTATTGTAAATAGTAATTCTTTAATAAATAGCATGCCCACAATAGCCACCTTCAATAATGGCGGATTTGTTGTCACATGGTACGATACTGGCACCAATAAGATTCATGCACAAATTTATGCACAAAATGGAGTAACAATCGGTTCAGAATTTCAGGTTAATTCTGATTCTTTGATTGATTATGTACCTACTATTGCAGTATTGGCAGACGGCCGATTTATTGTGACATGGTATGATTCTGGCACAATCAAAACTCACGGGCAACTTTTCACTGCTACTGGGGCAATGAGCGGCTCGGAATTTCAAGTTAATACTGATTCTTTAAGTGATGTTGCACCTGCGGTTGCAGGTCTTATCGGCGGGGGATTTGTTATAACATGGTATGACACAACAGGCAAAATTCATGCTCAACTTTACAATTCCAATGGATCAACGAACGGTTCTGAATTTCAAGTCAATTCAGATTCTCTCAACAATGCGAATCCATCCATATCCAGTCTTTCGTCTGGTGGAT
Organism: Parachlamydiaceae bacterium; assembly: GCA_025451995.1. Classification (GTDB taxonomy): domain Bacteria; phylum Chlamydiota; class Chlamydiia; order Chlamydiales; family Parachlamydiaceae; genus JANWJE01. The sequence continues at coordinate 2,520 of JANWJE010000077.1, forward strand.
TTATAATTGTCTGGCAAGATAGTACCGGAAATATTCATGGACAAATTTATAATTCTAATGGTTCGACGAGTGGTTCTGAATTTAAAGTTAATTCTGATTCTCTGATTAACAACATAATAGTTAGAGTTTCCGGTCTAACGGGAGGTGGTTTTGTTGTCACTTGGTATGATACCACAGGTAAAATCCACGCTCAACTTTATAATTCTAATGGTTCTGCAAGCGGTTCTGAATTTCAAGTCAATTCTGACGCCTTAACCAATTTATTTCCAAGTGTTGCAAGCCTTTCGAATGGAGGCTTTGTCATCGTGTGGCAAGATAGCACAAATAAAGTTCATTGTCAGATCTATCAGTCTAATGGTTCAACAATAGGTTCTGAATTTCAAGTCAATCTAGATTCTTTATCTAGCGCTCATGCCTCAGTTTCAGGACTCCCGGATGGGGGGTTTGTTGTTGTATGGGATGATAGTACAGGAAAAATTTATGGGCAACGTTTTGACAGCAATGGGAATAAAATAACCCTCAATCCAGCGCCAACTTCTCAACCATCTACGCAACCGAGCATTCAACCAAGTGGGCAGCCAAGCAGGAAACCATCGGGACAACCCTCGACAAGACCAACCAGGCCTCCAAGCCGACAACCCACAAGCAAACCCTCAAGCAACCCTAGTGGACAACCCAGCAGGAAACCATCAAGTCTGCCCACTAGGCTTCCCACACTAAGACCCTCTAGGCAACCTTCAGGACAACCAACAAATAAACCCAGTCGACAGCCTAGCAATCAACCAACAGGGATTCCTACAGATCAACCGTCAGCACAACCGAGCAATCAGCCTTCAAATCATCCAACGGGTAAGCCTAGCAGCAGGCCCAGCCGTAAACCTTCGGGACAACCTACGCAAAGACCTACTAAAACACCTTCGGGACAACCCTCAGAACAGCCGAGCAATCAACCTTCTGAGCAACCGACGGGAATGCCATCGATACATCACAGTAACCAGCCTTCCAATCACCCTTCAAATTATCCCACAGGTAATCCTAGCGGCCGTAGACCTTCGGGACAACCATCAGCACAGCCGAGCAATCAACCTTCTGAGCAACCGACAGGAATGCCATCGATATATCCCAGTGACCAACCTTCAAATCGGCCTTCAAATTACCCCACAGGTAAGCCCAGCGGCAGGCCTAGCCGTAGACCTTTGGGACAACCGACGCAAAAACCGACTAAAACACCTTCGGGACAACCATCAGCACAACCGAGCAACCAACCTTCTAACCAACCGACGGAAATGCCATCGATACATCCCAGCGGCCAGCCTTCCAAACATCCCAGTAGCCAGCCTTCAAGTCAGCCTTCAAATTACCCAATAGGTAAGCCGAGCGGCAGGCCTAGCCGTAGACCTTCGGGACAACCGACACAAAGACCGACTAAAACACCTTCGGGGCAACCATCAGCACAGCCGAGCAATCAACCATCTGAGCAACCGACCGAAATGCCATTGATACATCCCAGCGGCCAGCCTTCCAAACATCCCAGTAGCCAGCCTTCAAGTCAGCCTTCAAATTACCCAACAGCTACGCCCAGCGGCAAACCCAGCCGTAAACCTTGGGCACTGCCAACGCATAGACCAACAAGAATCCCTTCGGGGCAACCCTCGGCGCAACCAAGTCGCCAACCTTCAGGTCAGCCAATATCAATACCATCGAAACCTCCGAGTGGCCAGCCTTCCAATCGGCCTTCAGGTAATCCAACTGTTAGTCCCAGCCGTACACCTTCGGGTTTGCCAACCAGAAAACCGATTGCATTGCCAAGTTCTCTGCCGAGCGCGCAACCAACAATTTATCCATCTGTAAAACCAAGCAATCAACCGACTGAATTAATGATAACAAACTGGTTAGGAGAATTTATTACAACAATCACTTCATCGATTAATTCAGCTATAGTCGGTCGGAATGCATTTATTTTTGCAGGAAATCAATATGCGGAATTTAACTCTTTAGGAGATTCAACTTTGGGAACACTCCCCTATCCTGTGAAATCCACTGCTACAAAAAACCAAGATATTTATTTTATTGGAAGTGACAGTATAGGAACTTTCAACACTTTAGTCAACCAGGTTACTCATTTGGCACAACTCAATTTGCAAGGAATTCAATTGAATGCATTGGCAATTTCACCCCAAGGATTGATTGCTGTGGGTTATAATTCGGTAGCATTTTTCGATTTTAAATTTAACCTTGAGAAAGTTTTTAATTATAAGAATTATTTTCCTTATCTTTTTGATATTTTCAATATTGCAAATTTCAATGCAACCCATAGTGTATTGCCAGGGGGACTATTTTCCGGGGCTACAGTTAGTGCAGCAATTGCTTTTCAGAAATTTGGGGAACAAATAAGTCAAGTCCTCATATTTAAATTCCCATCTAATTCCCAGCAAATTGCGTATGATGTTGCTATCAATGAAAATCAAGAAACAGGCACCTTAATCGGAGCGCTCGGAAACCAAGCTTTTTTCCAAACCTTTGACCTTAAGCAGATGATCAATCAAGGGATTTGCATTTCGGGCATAAATAGTTTATCTCGCGTAATCACGGGAAAAAATCAAACCTTTGCGATTGGAAAAATTTTGGATCAATCTAATTGGAATCTTCTTATTATTTCATTAAATATGACCGGAAAATTTCAAGCTTATGGACTTAGCGGGTCAAATTATTTATCAAATAGTGATCTGAGTTTTGAAGCAAAAGGAATTCGGATCGCTTACTTCGAATTGGAAGATAATTTACAAAAAGCAAAAACCTTTCATATAGAAACAGGAGAGGCTTTCCCGGGAATCCCGCCAAGTCAATATGAGTGGTACCCCGTTTCATTTCAAAATTGCAAAGCCTCCATGATGTTTAGAGGTCCACCATCTGCCACCCTTCTTAATGGGTCTAATATTTTACTCAATCAGTCTCCAACGATCTATCCAACCTCCTCTCCTTCTGCTCATCCAACAAGTGTTCCTTCCAGTTCAACCCCTAGTGAATCACCTTCTAGTTTACCCCCAACAGGATTTACTCTACCCTCAATACAAAGTGCTTCATTCTTCCCAACAAGTTTCCATTCCATAGTCACAAAGGCTCCTTCAAAAAATCCAACACTAAAGCCTACAAACTCTCCAAAACCGACAACTATTCGACCAACGCCGAAACCTCCAACTCTTCAACCAACACAATCACCAACAGTTAAAAACACTCTTTCCACTCAACCTCAATCTTCAAAACCCACTCAAACACCCAATGGACAACCACAAATTAAACATCCCTCCTACAGCCCTTTTTCATTTTTTCCGATAACTTCACCAACCAACACGCCCAGCAACATGCCCACAATTAAACCTTCATCAATAACAAAAATCACACAGAGTTTTTTTGCACAACTTGGCAATCCAATTATAGGGCTTATTTCAGCCATTATTGGTTTGTTTGCATTATCAAAATTTTTGGCTGTATCGGGAAAGAAAAAAAATAAGCTTAATCCCGCCGCACCTGTGGAAAACGCAACAAAAATAATAACAGATACGCAAGAAGAATCCCCAATAGATGAAAACCACTCAGAAAAAAGTTCTTTGAGCAGTGATAATTTAAGTAGTAATGATGAAGAATTTAAAGATCTTGAGGGGGATGAAACATCTCTAGAAGATGAAGAGAAATCCAATGACAGTTCACTTCCGAGTATATGGTCTTTTAGTTCGGATGAAATTTAAATTTCATTAATATTTGTCGGCTTGCCTATTTTCTGTTTTGTTTTTAGAAATGGAGATTTGATTAGCAATTTTTTTCAAAAGTTTTTGCCATTTCATGTAAATTTCTTTCTTTCTTTTTAAGTTTTGCACTTCCATTTTTTTGCTAATTGCCTTTAAATCAACTGTCCCCAGTAGATAATCAAGTTCAGCAAATGAGGAGAAATACTGAATATAAGGCATATTTTTCTTATCATAAAAATCAGCCATTTGAATCCAACGATTAATTATTTTTGGATTATTTAAATTATCAAGACTATTTGGTTCTATTAAACTAGGAGAATAAGAAAGTCCTGAAAGTATAGAAGGGCTTTCATTTTTTAATTTTAAAAGAAAATCTTGGGTAGGAAAAAATAAAGGGATATTAGCATAATACTGCTCAAATAAGGACATCACGCTAATTTGATAGGGAAAATGTATAATCCCCTTGTAGGCAAATATGGTTTCCCATTCATTAAAGGATTCCAAATAACTGATAGTCCCTTTATCCATAGAATTTTTTAACTTAGAAAGAATATCTAGAGAAGTTGGTTTGTGTACGAGAAAGCCATGATTTGTTCCCGTATATTTAGCATGAGTATAACTACATAGGCTTTGTATGACTGTGCTGTTAATGCCAGTATGCTGTTTCAAATAACTTCTGTCCCCCTCATTATTTGCAACAAAGAAAAAATCACCTTTAGCATTTCTTTGAATGAGAAGTTGATTTAATTTTTCAAAAGTATGTGAATATTGCACATAAGGGAAAAAATAACGAGCTGCATTAACAAAGATGACTGGTTTGTTTAATTTTTCGAAGATAAAAGCAAAATTAGAATGGGGAGAGACGATGAATGCATCAAATTGATCCAAAAAATCTTTATATTCTTCGTAAAACTCATAGCAAATTTCTTCATTTAATTTGCTTAACTCAACAAAGGGATTTTTCCATATGTTAAATATAAGGTTTGAATGTTGGGAATCGCATGGGATATTATCATGTTTGAAAATCCTTTGAGTATAAGGTCCCACGGACCAATAAGTCACTTCATGACCTAATTCATTAAAAATATCAACTATATCTTTAGTTACACTGCTATGCCAATCTAATGTAAAAAATTTCAACTTTTTTTCAGGTACTTCTATTGAAAACAATAAAGAAATCCAAATTTGCAAAATATAAAAATATGTTATGTACTGCATTTTTTGTTCGTTTAATTGATAATAATGATTAAAGATTTTTTGATTGATCAGTTCATTTTTTTGATCTATTACGGTTTCTATGTTAAATTTTCTATCTCGTACGAAAAGGAAATGTTTTTAATTTCAAATCAGGTAAAGTTGGTTCATTAGGATAATCAATTTTTTTTATTGGATATTTTTGAGTTGATTTTCTTGTATTGACATTCTTATCTTTCCTTAAGTAGGTCACTTCAAGCACTTCTGGAATTAAACAGATTTTTCCATTTAAAAAAATTTCATGCATTTGAACCCAATTGTTTCCGTGCACATGTACAACATGAAATAGCTTGTTAATTTTTTTTAGAACTTCAACCTTTGTTTGTAAGTCTACTCCCCAAGAATCATTGCACAGACCATGGTATTCTATAACAATTTGTTTGAACTGCTTTAAAATTTTTTTAGGGGTATTTAGCAGTGTATGCCATTCTGAGCCTTCAATATCCATTTTAAGAAAAAGAGATTTTTTATTTGAATCACCATTAGCATTTAATTGGCTTTCTATCGTTTGAATATCATCATGTGCGTGCGGACCCACTCCTTGTTTATGCCATACTAATCTTGGATTGTCCGAGGGAAAATTTTCAATCGTATGATCATAGAGATGACATGATATATCATCATTCATAGCAGAAATCAAGTCATCTTCAAAAGTGACATTCGTCCCTACTCCATAACTATAAAATCCATTATAATTAAGACCTTTGATGATGACATATCCACCATCATTTTTACTCCCATATCTTTTTTTTTGTAGATTCTTAACATCTACAGGCATCAGGCACTTGCTCATTTTGAATAGTAATTCATCAAGTTCACCTTGAACAAATTGTGCTACAATCAAAAAAAAGATAACAAAAAATTTATACATAAACTTTTCCTACATTAGGTCTTCAAAGTTAAGGAAGTTATAAAATTTGAAAACCCTTTCTTTTCATTTAAGAATTTAAAAAAATAAAAAAACATGAAATTTAAAACTATTGATTTTGACTTATTTTTGGGAATTCAAAAAAATCAACGGTTTACTAAATGGTTTCCTTTTTCTAAAAGCGTGTGCATATGTTTTTTAAATTGGGCCCAAAATTCAACAGGATAAAATCAAGAAACAAAGCTAGAAGAAAGAAAAATTTATAACAAGCTTTTTTTGTCAATCCTTCAAAAACGAATTTTTCCTCTTGTTTGACGCGAGTTTAGATACAATTTTTTCACGACTTTGGATGATTAACCTTAGGCAAAAGAGGACTCAACTAAAAATCAATGTCTACAGAATTTGGTGTCAAAAATGTGATAAAAAAATTTGGATAGAGTTGCCTTTTGTCTATGGAAAGCTCCCAATGACTAAATCCTTCGTTCATTATATCATCCAGTTAACTGCAATGACAACTCTCCTTTGCATAGCGCTCTTCTTAGGACTTCACAAGCTCAATTCAAAAGAATCTTCCCAATGTTGCGATCATATTTGATCGTTTTCACGTCACTAGTTGCTAAATAGTACAATCGATAAAATTAGGCGTGCCGAAATGGTTTAAGAGTGATTAAGGGGCAACGATTTTTGTTGTTGTGAAATTTTGTGGATCTTGATGATGAACAAAAAAGTAGTCTCCAACATCTTCTAGAGATTAATGAATCACTAGCGATAGCGCATGGCATGAAAGAACAGTTTAGATTGTCCTGGAACTGCAATTCAAGCCAAGAAAGAGCTAGCTTCTAGGTTAGTTGATCATACAAGCAATTGAATCAGGGATTGAACAATTAGTGAAAACAGCGCGTACTCTTCTTTATCATTTTAATGGGCTTTTGAGTTATTTTACGCATGGGATTGATAATGGTAAAGCGGAAGGAATAAACAACAAGATTAAGCTTCTCAAAAGACTGGCTTATGGTTTTCGTGATCAGGAATACTTTAAGTTAAGACGATATAACCTTCATAAGAAAGAGTACCAATGGATTGGCTAATTGAATATCATACTTGGAAATTCACTGTGAATGCACGCCCTCAATTCTTCCCTAGAACCATTTATATAATGATAATATACGTGCACCATAATAATTTGTTTGATCCCACATGTATACAGGATTATATAAAACAACCTTTTCTTCAGCAGCCAGATGGGTTGGTTTGAATTCTATAACTACTACTCTTGGACGAATTTCAAGAGCCAGCCATATATTGAAATCATTATAATCGAGATCCATAGATAACAGGTCAAAATCGGTTGGAACAGAATATTTTTTAAAAAGATCATTGATATTTTCGGCTGTAATAAATTCTTTATGAAGATTGATATTTAGATTTTCATGAAAATCACCCATCAGCAATCCTTTCCAACCCAAACATTCTCTTAAATATCTAGTATTACATTCAATTCCATCTTCAACTCCAAATTAAATATTTGTTTGTTGTTCCGATCAAATCAAATATTCGTTTTATTACCCCATATTCTCCATTTTGTGAGAATACTTTTGCTTCAAAACGTTCCAAAGAAATTTGAAACGCAGATATAAATGAAAAATGGAAAGTAAAAGTGCTAATAAAATATTTGAAGGAAATCACTGCTAAATGTCCTAATTTAAATTTATTTAAATACTTTCTTCCTTATTGGCAAATTAATGGATTAATAGAAATTTTTTAGTGAAAGAGATTGAGGATCAGGTTGAAAATTGAATAAAAAAATTTAGATTAAAATTTTTGATAAATTTTTGATGTTGAAAAAAATCAACAAAGTTTTTTATAAGCTAATTCTTTTAGGAATAAAATTTTACAAATCACAAGCAATCTATTTAAAAAATGATCAAATTTTTACTTTTTGTTTTCGTGGTTAATGATTGTATCTATTGTAATGTATGCCGTAAAGAGTGTACGCAGTCGAATGGAGTATATGCCTTTCCCCCTTCTTCCAAGAGTTTAACTACTAATTATGAACCAATATTTATCCAAACCGATTGCAAACACTTTCATAATATCGTGTTCCCTTCATGGACGTTATTGAATATCACAGAGAAAAAACAAAGCATAAAAAAAAGCGCTCCATATTTTCCTTGGGAGAAAAAAAAACCTATCCTTTTTTTCCGAGGGAGGGATACAGATCATGGTCATTATCATGATTTTATGGAGAATTATTCCAAACCATGGTTTCCACATCCAAGAACACACTTAGTTGGGCTTTTTTTGGCACATCCCGACTGCATTGATGCAAGGCTTTCGGGTGTCTGCGGAAGGATTGAATTGCCAGGTCATGAAATAAATTATGTTTCTCTGGAAAATCATTGTGAATATAAATATCTTATGGATCTTGATGGCACTTGTGCTTCAAACCCAAGAAATCTGCTTATATTGTTTACGGGATCTTTAGTTTTTAAGGTACTAAGTAACTCTCTCGCATTTCAAGATGCATGCTTAAAGCCATATGTTCATTTTATCCCTATAAAACATGATCTTTCTGATATTTTATCAAAATTAGAATGGGCCAAAAAACATGATAAGAAATGTAAAAAAATAGCCGATAATGGTCGCAAGTTAGCTGATGTGTGGTTTAGCAAAGATTATTTAGATCTCTATATTTATCGTTTAATTGAGGCATATGCAAACAAACAAGAAAAATATTATTCAAAACAATATAATAAACGTATTATCTAGTGTTAAATTAAAAAATTATATCTTCTTAGTCATTATTATTTATTATTTAAAAATTTTTTCTATAGAAAATTCAGATTACAAACAAGAAGAAATTAAAATAAGTGGTTATAAAACATTTACATATTTTTCTTCAACTAATCCAAGAGCATGGAAAGTTGAATTTAGCAAGAATGAATTGGATAATATAAAAAAATTTATTCATAAAGGTGATTTTATTATAGATATTGGTGCATGGGAAGGAGATACATCCGTAAAATATGCCTTGGTCACGGGAAGGAGTGGAAAAGTCCTCGCTTTCGAACCCTTAAAAAATATGTATGATATTTTGCGTTTGAATGCTGATACACACACCAATATTATACCTATAAATAAGGCTATAACAAAAAAAAAGGGGTCCTATCTTTTTCATTTCGATGATCTATTTACCAATGGGGGTTTTGGGCAATCAGTAGATATGGGACCGACCTATATCGGTAACGCAACTCAAGAGGTAGATGGAGTAAATTTAAAAGAATATTTATATGAAAATAACCTAATTTTCAAAAGGATCTCCTTTATAAAAACAGATTGTGAGGGGTATGATCATAAAATTCTTAAAAGCATGTCATCATTAGTGCAAAAAAATAGACCTATTATCCAGATGGAAGTATTGACAGGCTTCCTGTCAGATAATGAAATAATAGACTACTGGAAGACATTATTAACATTAGATGATTATCTAATTTTTAAGGGTGCATTGGGATATGATGTAGAGGAAATTTTCAGTCACAAAATTACAAATTTAGATGAATTTATGAATTTGCCCAAAAATGCAGCTGATATACTATGTCTACCGTTAGAAGAATTTGAAAAATTCAAAAATAAAATTCAAAAAGACTGGAAAATGTATGAATGAAAATTTAATAAATTATCTAAGAGTTTTTGTATTTTATTTTATTGTTTTTTTTCTTTTTTGTTCAAACTCATATGCAGAAACTCTTTTAGTTTTTTCTAATTGGAATGATCAATCTTGTGGAGTCGCCGAACATAGTCGCCATTTTTCAAAAACTCTTACAGATCTTGAACTTCAAGTTGTTCAACTAGATGTATCTGAAAGTTTTAAGGATGAAAATGCCCTCATAAAAACTTTTTATTTAGTGAAGAAGATTAATCCTCTTCTTATTAATATTCAGTATCATCCTGGTCTTTATTATAAAATAAATGAAAACATAAATCTTTTTATGAAAATTATCAGAGAAGAGTGTCAAATATTGACTGTTATTTCATTTCATAGTGAATATAAATCAACAGAAAAGGAATTAAATGAGGCTGCTGGTTTTATTTATTATTTTAAATCAAAATTTACAAATCATGCAAATTCTATCTATATTCCCTTACCAGCACCTATATTTGACGAAGATTCTACAAACAAAATCACAGTTAGAAATAAATATGGCTTTGATTCAAATGACATTATAATTTCAACATGTGGATTTGCAAATCCTCAAAAAAGATTGCCGGAAATACTTAGTCAATTAACTTCTTTTTTAAAAAATAATGATAGGGTTAAAATTCAATTTTTAGTTTCTCCACACCCCTCATCGAGTCTTACAAATGATGAAATTAATAGAATTAGAGATATTATTTCACAAAAAAATTTAGGACAACAGGTTTATCTTTCAGGCAAATTTTTAGAAACTAAAGAATATCTCGAGAGGTTATTTTTGTCAGATTTAGGTTTTTCTTGGTGTCCTGAAGGCCCTCATGACTCATCAGCAATAGAAAAAGATTTTGTTTCTGTAAAAGTTCCATTGGTTATTAATGATGTTGGGCATAATCAATTAAAAACAGGAGAAGGTGTTATTAGAGTCCAAAATAATATGAATAAATTCATATCAAAAATAATTATGCTGACACAAAATGATAAAGAAAGAAACTTTTTAAAAAAGGAAATGAAGGTGAATTACTCTAAATTAAACTATAAAACAGCTTCTATCACTCATTTAAAATATTTTCACAAACTCAATGACAAAAAAATTGTCAATGAAAGTGATATAATAAATTAATAAATAATATTTATCGAAAAAACACCTGTTCTCATCGTACCTAATCTTTAAATCTATTCAAGAACTTCTTCTATTAGGTTGAGTCTTAATAAATATAGTTTTGTTGATTTTTATTAATCAGGACTCTGATGAAAAAGGAATGTATTTAGTTCAATATCAGGAAGATCTGGATTATTGGGATAATCAAGATCTTTGATAGGGTATTTTTGTTTTGATTTTCTTGTTTTGTTATTTTTATCTTTTCTCAAATAAGTAACTTCGATCACTTCAGGTATTAAACAATTTTTATCATATAAAAGAACATTATTTGCATTTGCACAATTATTTCCATGCACATGTACAACATGAAAAAATTTTTTGATTTTTTTTAACACTTCAACCTTGGTTTTTAAATCCACCCCCCATGCATCATTGCATATTCCATGATATTCAATAACAATTTGTTTAAAGCGTTTTAAAATTTTACTTGAGATATTGAGTAGTGTAAGCCATTCGGATCCTTCAATATCCATTTTAAGAAAGATGGATTTTTTATTTATGTCATTATTTCCTTTTAATTGACTTCTGATACTTTTAATATTATCCTTTATACATGGCCCCACTCCTTCTTTATGCCATATTAATCTTGGATTGTTTGATGGGAAATTTTCAATTGTATGGTCAAATAGATGGCATGTCATATCCTCTGGCATTGCGGAAATTAATTCCTCTTCAAAGGAAATATCTGTACCTATACCATAACTATAAAATCCATCATATTCAAGATCTTTAAAGATAACATATCCACCATCGGACTTTGCGCCATATCTTTTTTTGTCTAAATCTTTAACATCCAAAGGAATTAGATATTTACTCATTTTAGATAACAAATCTTCATTTTCGCTTTGCACAAATCTAGCAATTATTACGAAAAAAAACATAAACATTTTATACATAAATTCTTCTCTTTATATTAATTTCTTTTAGAGCAACAAAAAATAAAAAACTTCAATTTATAGGAGTTAAAGCATCAAGAGTAAGCTAGAAGAAATAAAAATTAAAAACAACTTTTTTCATTTCATTTTGCTCTATTGACCCCAGTTCGGTAGTGACGAATTTTGAAGGCATCTCGCTTCGGCTAATCAAATTGAAGTGGCGAAACCAACTTATTAAAGCCTGTCATCTCCACTACAGCTTGATTATCCAGAGCGATTTTCACTCATTATTCGCCACTTCATTCATTGAAATTGGGTAAAAATGGGTTTTCAACAATAGCTTGATATAAGTTGGATAAACACTTTCTTTTTTACTTCTTTTTAGTTTTTTATTTAGAAGCATCAGCTGAAAGCTGAGATAAAGAAGTATAGTATTTATGATTCTTAATTTCATATTCTTTATTGAATAAAGTTAAATAGTTTTCTTTTTTCCAAAATTTCTGTGCTAAAACATCAATAAATTCATTTAAATTTTTTGAATAGATAAAATAGTGATGTAGATGAAAAAAACCTAATCCATTGCAACCCCAAGTCGAAATATTATTAGAAGATAATGGTGCTGTGCCGAGCTGAATGGCATATACTCTAGGAATATTCATTACAATAGTATTGTGTAACATCATTTCAACATATTGATCATCGGGTATTTTTTCTAAAAGAGATAAGTTATTTATAATTTTTTTAATTTCAGAGACTTTTACAAAAAAAATATCTGAAGTTGATCCCCCCCAAAAAGATCTTACAATCATATTATAACCAGATAACATTTTTTGGATTGCTCGCTTAAATAAATTTAAATCATTTAAAAAAACAGTTTCATGTTTAAATACGATAATATCATCATCTTTGACTTCTTTATCTTTGACAGCTGCTTGTAATGAAGAAATAATGCAATTCCAACAATCGACGTATTTTTCTATATATGGGATTCTTTCACAATTTGGTTTTTTATTAAATAATTTAATATCCATAATGGCGTCATCATTCGTTTTTATAAAAACTTTCTTATAAGGAATCAAACGCATTTCACTTTCTAGATTATCTTTAAGCATTTTATAACGGCCTAAAGAGGGACCCGTGCATAAAATTATTTTATTTTTAAGATAATAATTAACTTTTTTGGAAAATCGAAATGGTTTAAAGAAAGAATCTTCACTTTTTCGAGTTAAAAATAAATCATCTTCAGAATCAGATTTAGACATTATTGTCCATTCTGGGTGCATATCTAAAAAATCATTAACAGCTTGCCACACCCCTTGTCTGTTAGAAGCTATTGGATTGGGGTATTCAAAATAATCTCCACTATAAGACTCTTCTCTTTCTAAAGGAAGCCCGTTTTTGTACATGTTAGGTATGCATATATATTTTCGTATATTTTTTGGAAAAGTATCGAGAACAAACTTTATATGATGGTAAGTTTCCAGCGAATTAATTATCAGTAAATCTGTTGTTTCAATTTCAATATAACTTTCGTTAATTCGCCAAAAGATAAATTCAATCTTTTTTTCCTTTGCAATATTTGAAATTTTTTTTAAATACTGATTTTCAATAATATTTTTACTTATACTTATATATTTTTTTTTCCCTTTTTTATTAGATAAAGAGGTTAAGATAGCCCCGCTTAATGCACAAGGATCTCTATTAATTTCTGTGACTTTTTTACAATTGCGAGTAATTAAATGATTCAAAAAGGACTCATCACCTTGTAAGGTACTGATTAGAACTGTGCAAAACGATAATATTCTGATGAGCATTCTTGTTAACATTGTTAAAATCTCACAAGGTTAAATTAATATGTTTAAGGATTCGAACACGGTATCCTATTCTTAGAAAATTTTTTCGACAAGATAAAATTTAAATATATTTATTTTGAATAAATTTTATTTAAAATAAGCACCTTCAACCTGTTTTGAATAGGGTTTTAAAAATTCATTTGTTATATTCAATTTGCAAAAAAATATTCATAACTTAACCATTAATCAAGGTGAAAAACTTTTTTGTCAAAAAATTGAACTTAATCTCTCCACCTCATGGGGGCTAATTTTGAAATCATCTTCCAACAATATTTATTGATGTATAGTAATGAAATTAATCACCCTCTTTCTAAAAACGTAGGCAAGATTCGGAAAAAGCAATCCAACATCAATGTCGTGAGTGAAAATTTCGATGATACTTACAGCTAAATATGCTTCAAGTCGTTTTTATTTTTTTATAAAGATAATAGATATTTGTGATCTAAATTCTTAGAATCATTCCGTTTTAAATATTTTTAAAAAAATTTGAAATTTAGCTAAATAGTAGTTTTACTCAAGCGAATCAGGATAATAACGTGCTAGCAGGGAATGATAATGCTCCCTTATATAAGCAATGGCTTCGTCAGGCAACTCATCTCGCCAGCAATTTACTTGACCAGCTCGGTAGTGTGAAGTTAAGTCGATCTCACCTCTACTGCGGCCACCACTCATTTTTTCAAAAGTAAAGTCCATTTGTTCTGGCAGTTTGGACAAGTCTACTATATTCTCCTTAAGAATTTCACCAAGAATACTGTTAATGTCTACAACAAGGTCTTCCATGCGAATTGTTTTTATTCGCACATCATCAAAATCCCAGTTTTTCAGACTATATAGTGGGCCTGGGGTTTCTGGATAAAACATCTCCTGTTCAATAAAAGCAATCGTTAAAAAAAAACCTAATTCTTTGCTACTGCTGGTTAAAAGATGTCGTTGTTGTTCTAGTTGCGGCCAATTATCAATTGGATGGGTTCTTAAGTGAGAATAGTAGGCTGAAACAAGCAAATCAAGGGGATTGCGGATGATGTGGATTACAGGCACGTCGATCTCATCCTTGAGATAAGCATATGTCGCGTTTAGTAAAAGCGTTATATCTTTGTTGGGATGAGGTTTATGTTTGCCTATTTCAGATATGAATAGATCAAGGTTATTTAATTCGCAAATTTTATTAAGATAGATTCTGATATAATCAGACGCACATTTATGGTGTGTTAACACAGTAAATTGCATTTTTTTTTTATCAGTCTCCTGACAAGAATTCTCAGTTATAGGAATTGCAATAGCTAAAAACAAAAAATATATAATAAATTGCATAAAATTTTTAAACTTCTTTTTTTAAATGAAACTTCAGGTTCAAGTCTTGATGCGATATAATCCTTTGAATTCAGAATAGCTTATATATGAATGAGCTTCCGAAGAAAAAGTAATCTCATAAAAATTCATTCTATATAAAAATATTTCCATAAAACAATATATTTTTTGTATTCACGAAAATTTGATATATCTCATTTAGTTTTAATAGAATTAGCTTTAAAACGTTCTAAACATCCCAAAAGAGAGCTTTCATATACCATGAGTTCATATAACCTTTTGAGGGGCTTTGTTGTACAATTCACCACTAAGCCAGCGAGATCTCCGAGAAGGTGATGGGATAGAGGGCGGGTTTAAGCCGCTTTTCTCACACTTTGTGGCATTCCTAAATTTGTCATGATATTTAGGGCTTTGGATTTGACAAATGTCTCAGACTGTCATCCTTGGAATGTTTGGCATTTTAGATCTCTCCCAAAGAGCATTTTAAATCTATACATGCCAGTCTCAGCAAGACTTCTTCGGTGATAACCCTTAAGTTTTTTCCAGAGCTTTCTCACATTCTCATCACCTCCTAATCTTTTTATCACAAGCAAGGACTTATTCTTTTCTTGGAGATAATCAGGGCACCTGCACGATATTGTCCATATTTAGAGCATCAAAGTTTTCAAAACAATCAACAAATGATCTAGCAGGTAAATATGATGCAACAGACTGAAAACCGTATTAAAAATGACACGCTAACAGAGCAAATCATTGGATCTGCTATTCAGATTCACCGAGAGCTAGGTCCTGGATTATTGGAGTCCGCTTATGATGTTTGTTTACGTCATGAACTTTTCATTAAGTGGTCTAAAAATATGACCCCTCTCAAATTACTCATAACTTCTCAGTGGTCTCACTGACCCGGTGGTGATTTATGCAACAACGCCCTTTTGAGGCAAGCTTGAATGAACATCTATAAATTTTTAGATGGATTAAAAATTTAAATACAGATTTTTATTCAAATTTCGAGCGTTTTATTCATATTTGAAAGAATGTATAAATATAAATGCTCAAAAAAAAATTTGCAACTTAACGATTTATCGCTAAGTTGCAATCTACATCATATTTCGTGAAAATTCAATTAATTGTTTTTTGTTTTTTTCCAGTACACACCCATACCATCAATTTCTTGTATAGGATCAGTAATTTTATTTGATAATCTAAATTCATCTACAGCAGATTTGCATGGTGTAAGAAAATAATCATCAATAATGATGTAACCGCCAACAGAAAGTTTTGAATATAAATTTGTCAAAGCATCCATTGTAGATTCATAAAGATCGCCATCTAAACGAAGAAGGGCAATTTCCTTTATTGGAGCATTAGGCAATGTTTGCGAAAAAAAACCTTTTAAAAACATCACTCTATCATCTAAAAGATCATATTTTGAAAAATTTGCCTTTACTTGCTCTACTGAAACAGCAAGTTGCGGAAAGAGATGGTAATCATATCCACTATCCTCAGGATATTTTGCAGTATTTGGCGCAGGCAACCCTTCAAATGAGTCTGCAACCCAAACTTTTCGTTTTGTATCTCCATATGCCTTTAATGCACCTCGCATAAAGATTGTAGCTCCCCCTCTCCATACACCTGTTTCTATAAAATCACCCGGCACCTTGTTGACTAATATTTGTTTGATACAATAATGAACATTATCTAGTCTTTTTTTTCCAATCATCGTATGGGCAACAGAGGGCCAATCGTATCCATTTTCTCTGTTTTCCACCTTATAATCAGATGAAATGTCAGGACGTATATTCTTATCCTCATAAATAGTATTTAACAAAACTTTTTTCAAAAGATTTAAATAAAGTTCTCCATTTTTTTCATCAATTTTTGCGCTATTTGCTTGTGATGAAAAACAAATTAAAAAAAGAATTGAAACAAAAAATTTCATACATATCTCCAATATTTAAAAGGGATGAGATTATTTAAATGAATTTAAAATTTAAGTACAGTTCTTTCATTCGAATTTCTGTTTGATCTAGCGTCAGTTTTTAATCCTTTTTCAAGGATTGGTTTTTCGTATTACCGGTGAAGTTTTATGTTTGAGACACTGCCCACAATAAGTAGAAATTTCTGAGTTGAATAAATTGATTAATCGATGGGAATATTTTTAGAAAAGCTGAGGATCCGCGAGTGAAATCTTACTGCGTTTCAAACGGGTTTTGAACAGGTTTGTAAATCTTCCATTTACATCTCGTTATTCACAAGGAAAGAGTAAATATTTATTGTAAAAAATTTATCTATCTACTAACTTTTGTCGTGCTAGCGAGCATATATACTGCTTCCAGCTGAATCTTGGACTTTTGGGCTGCTTCAAAGCCCCGGGGTTGAGAGATCGCA
Organism: Parachlamydiaceae bacterium; assembly: GCA_025451995.1. GTDB lineage: Bacteria > Chlamydiota > Chlamydiia > Chlamydiales > Parachlamydiaceae > JANWJE01. The sequence continues at coordinate 19,665 of JANWJE010000077.1, forward strand.
AGAGGCATTGTATTGATTTAATACTATGCCTCTTGCGATCTCTCAACCGCGTGAGCTTTCAAGCTAGCTCAAAAGTCCAATATTCAACTGGAAGCAGTATATACTGCTTCCAAACTAAAACAAAGCAAAATAATTTTTGAGAAAAAAGGTGAAATATGAAATGGATCAATATTTTTTTAGTGGTTCCGGCAATTTTATTCGCCAAAGCCTTTGAAATTAACCAAAAGGAATATAAAAAATTAGATAAAATCGCAGAAGATTCTAGTATCGTATCATCCGATAAAGGAAGCAGCTGGCATGATTATACAAAAATTTACTCTCTCTATTTTTCACCCATAAAAGAAGAGAAATTGCAGATATTAGAAATTGGAATATGGAAAGGAGGAAGTATAAAACTTTGGGAAAAATACTTTTCAAATGCGAACTTGCACTTTATCGATATTAGTTTTGAAATGTTAAAATATCAACCTCAAAGATCTTCTCTTTATTTGGCCGATCAATCAAATGTAAAAGAGTTGCATGATGTAATGAAACAGATTGGGAACCCAATGGATATCATTATTGATGACGGTGGTCATACTATGAAACAACAAATCACATCTTTTGCCACCTTGTGGCCTTATCTTAGAAGTGGTGGAATATATGTGATTGAAGATTTACATACTTCCTATTGGAAAGACTTTTATGATGGAGGAGGTTCTATAGAAAAGCCCTTTGCAGGAAATGGAACAACAATGCAGTTTTTGAAAGATTTATTGGATGATCTAAATTATATTGGAGCCAGAACAATGCGCGCAACATCTAATCAAGATTTAACTTCAATTCGTGATGAACTCAGTAGCTATAAGACAGAAATCCTTGGGATGCATTTTTATGATAGTTTGTGTTTTATCATAAAAAAATAAATTTATAACGATTTAATAACCCCATGCATAAATTACTTTATTTGATAAAACAGGAAATTTTTGGATGGTTTTATTGCCAAATTTTGAGAATATATACTGCTTCCAGTTGAATATTGGAATTTTGGGCTAGCTTGAAAGCTCCCGGGGTTGAGAGATCGC
>JANWJE010000078.1 GCA_025451995.1 Parachlamydiaceae bacterium
AAGAGGCATTGTATTGATTTAATACTATGCCTCTTGCGATCTCGCAACCGCGGGAGCTTTCAAGCTAGCCCAAAATTCCAATATTCAACTGGAAGCAGTATATTCTTTGCTTTTTTCAAAGGGCGCCAACGCACGCAATCGATGGTCTTTTGTTCAATCATTATATCGTTCCATCATTTCCATCGTTAATTTTTGCTTTGGAAGGAACTTTCATTAGGGCAAAATTTTGAAACACGAGAGTTATAAGTGGGTGTGAGATGACATTAAGGATATTAACTTAACATCTTGAAATTAAGATAGAAATACATTAGCGCAACTATCTTTCGGTTCGGGCACGGGCACGAACTAAAAGAAAGTTGCGCATGGGTTGCAAATAGCGTGTATTTTCTAACGCTTAGAGAATTGGAAGCGCTTACGGGCACCGGCACGGCCGTATTTCTTACGCTCTTTCTTACGAGAATCTCGTGTTAAATAGCCATGTTCTTTAAAATCGTGTCTCAGATTTTCGTCATTCTCAACCAAAGCTCTGGCTAGACCTAAACGAATAGCGATAGCCTGGGCTTCAATTCCTCCGCCTCTAACGCGGATGACTAAATCATATCGATTATTGCCGCCAAGTTTTTCAAAAGGTGAAAAAATTGTTTTTCGTTGAATTTCAAGAGGAAAGTATTCTTCAATTTTTCGTCCGTTAATATCTACATTTCCTTTTCCACTTCTAAGTCTAATAGACGCCACAGCTGTTTTACGGCGTCCTGTAGCTAATGTTTCTTCTGACATGCTTGATTCTCGATTAAATGTTAACTTGAATAGGTTGCTGTGCAGCTAAATCATGCTTATCACCAGCAAATACGCGTAGTTTCTTAATTTGTTGCCTTCCTAATCGCGTTTTAGGCATCATCCCTTTTACAGCATGCTCGATGATGTATTCAGGTTTGCGCGCTTTCATTGTACGGTAAGGAACTTCACGAAGCCCACTCATATGACCGGTATAATAACGGTAGAGTTTTTGTGCTTCTTTTGAACCTGTAACTTCAATTTTGTCTGCGTTAATGACAATGACTCCATCTCCACAATCCAAGTAAGTCGTATAGGTAGGTTTATGCTTCCCACGGAGGATTTTAGAAATTTCGCAAGTTAAACGGCCTAACGTTTTTCCAGATGCATCCAAAATAAACCAATTGAGCTTTATGTCACTCTTGTTTGGAATAAATGTTTTCGCCTGTTTTTGCATGTTTGTGAACCTTTTCTAAATTTTACTAAAAAGAATCTGTAATCATAACCATTGTGAAAGATTTTTGCCAAGGTTTTTTTCACGATTTTTCATGATTGAAGAAAAGAACCCTTTCCATATAAAATGGTTCCTTTCAAAAGGGAGTATTATGCGACAACTTAAAACTTTTTTTATTCGAACCTACGGCTGTCAAATGAACGAGCTCGACACTGAAATTATGATAGGACAATTGGAAAATCGGGGCTTAACTCGGTGCCATGATGAATTAGATGCAGATCTATTGCTTTTCAACACATGCTCAATCAGAGATTTAGCCGAAAGAAAAGTGATGGGAAAGTTAGGCCAGCTCGGTCGCATGCAAAATAAGCAAGCCATGATCGGTGTGACAGGGTGTATGGCGAATGCAAAGAAAGATTCGCTGTTCCAGAAACTTCCGCATATCGATTTTGTTTTGGGAACAAATAACATTCACGAACTCAATCAAGTTCTAGATGAGGTTCTCTCTTCCGGCAAGCAACTATCAAAAACTGATGATCAATTCACCTACGAGCTCGACTACCTCAGTGCAAAGCGAGAAGATAAAGTGAAAGCCTATGTCTCTATTATCCGCGGATGCGACAAGTTTTGCACCTATTGCGTAGTACCCTATACAAGAGGGCAGGAAGTCTCACGCTCACCGGAAAGCATCGTAGAAGAATGCAAGCAATTAGTCAATCAAGGGTATAAAGAAATCACCCTTCTCGGCCAAAATGTCAACAGTTATGGCAAAGATCATCCCGAATGGAATTGCTTATTTCATGATCTTTTATATCAACTCGATCAAATTCCTGGTTTAGAAAGAGTCAGATTCATGACTAGCCATCCGGTGGATATCACTCGCCAACTGATGGAAGCCATTAGAGATTTAAAATCCCTTTGTGAATTTGTCCATTTCCCCCTTCAAGCGGGTGCAAATCGCATTCTAAAAAAAATGCACCGCATCTATACTGTTGAACAATATTTAGAAAAAGTTCAAATGTTACGAGAAATCGTCCCCCATGTGGCATTGGGCACTGACATCATTGTCGGCTTCCCAACAGAGACAGAAGAAGAATTCCAAGAAACTTATCGATTACTCAAAGAAATCGAATATTCTGTAGCCTTTTTATTTGCCTATAGCGCACGCAAAGGGACACCGGCCATGCGATGGAAAGATGATATTCCGGAAGAGGTTAAACAAGACCGCCTTCAAAGACTCTTAAAACTTCAAGAAGAGATTTACATCAAACAAAGGCAAGCGCTTCTTGGCCAAACAATTGAAGTACTCGTGGAGAAGAGAAACTTTAAGGATAATAATTTCCTTAAAGGAAAAACAAGGTGCTGGAAAAATGTCTTATTTCCAGGAGGCGATGAACTGATCGGCACATTGCAAAAAGTAGCTATCCATAGTTATAGCCACCAAACGCTTTTGGGTGATGTTTTAGCAACTCCTTTCGCACAATCGGCATAAAAAAGATGTTCAAAAATAACATCATTCTCGAAGATCAAATTGTCGATGCTTTAAAAAATTTGCCATTTGTAAAAAGGATTATTCTTTTTGGTTCTAGAGCAAGAGGGGATCATGGACAAAAATCTGATTTTGATATTTCAATTGACTGTCCTCAAGCTACCCCGGATGATTGGCTCAAAATCATCCAAATAACCGAGAAGATTCCAACTTTGTTAAAAATTCAAGTGATCAATTTTAATACAACATCAAGAGAATTGCGCTCGCGCATTTTAGAAGAAGGGAAAATTCTTTATGAAGAACATCAAAATTAATCAATCTCTAATCAATTTAAAAAAAGCCCTTCAACGCCTTGAAGAAGCCTCTTTGGTATCAGAGAACGATGCTCTAAAAATCGATGGAACCATTCAACGTTTTGAATTTACTTTCGAGCTCACTTGGAAAACAGTTAAAAGGATTCTCGAATCAGAAGGCATTATTGTTAACACTCCCCGAGAAACTCTAGCTCAAGCTTATCAAATCGATTGGATTCAGAATGAAAAAACATGGTTAAATATGCTCGAGGACAGAAATTTAACCTCACATGTTTATAGCGAAACAGAAGCCAATCAGATTTTTGATCGAATACACAATAGCTATGTCGCAGAATTAAAAAAACTTTATATATTTTTAGACAAGAGGACGTCAATAATTTAACCCAAGTTCAGTGAATGGAGTGGCGGATAATGGATGCAAATCGCTGTGGATGATCAAGTTGTAGTGGCGAATGCAGACTTTGACAAGTCGGATTCGCCACTACAACTTGATAAGCCGCCGCGAGATGCATTCAGGATTCGCCACTCCATTCACTGAACTTGGGTTAAGATAGCAACTGTTTCGACATGCATTGTTTGGGGAAACATGTCGAAAGGTTGCACTTTTTTTAATTGATAATGCCCTTCATTGATAAGATACTTCAAGTCTCTTGCCAATGTAGCAGGATCGCAAGAAATATAGATGATTTTGGATGGCTTATCTTTAATCAGAGTTCTAAGAACGATCTCATCGCATCCCTTTCGGGGTGGATTTAAAATAACGAGATCCATCCTTCCAAGCTGTGAAATTTTTTCTTCGGTTTTGCCATGGATAAATGTGGCATTACTGAGTTCATTACGCTCGGCATTTTTTTTGGCATCTTCCACCGCTTCTTCGATATATTCAATGCCGATCACCTCTTTAACTTTTGAGGCAAATAAAAGCGAGAGTGTTCCGACGCCGCAATAGGCATCGAGAACGCGTTCATTTCCAGTCAACGACGCCTGATCGATGGCCCATTGATAAAGATTTTCAGCTTGGGTGGGATTAACTTGAAAAAAAGAAGCCGGGGAAATTTTAAAGACAAGGCCACAGAGAATTTCTTCAATCCAACCCTCTCCCGCAAGCACCTTAAAGTTTTTGCCAAGAACAGTATTGGTTTGTTTCATGTTCCAGTTTTGCACAACGCCTTTAATCATTGAATTTTTATCTATAAGGGCTTTTGCAAGATCTGTAAGCAACTGGGGTCCTTCGGTAATTAAAACCACTAAAGCCTCTTGAGTATGATAGGCTGTTTTTATTAATACGTGGCGCAATGATTTAAACCTAAAAACGGCAGTTGAAGGCGATAAATTGACGCAATCTTTTGAGCCATAATCGCTAACAATCGGGAGCGCCTTCACCTTTTGGGAATGTTCACCCCCGATTGTTAGCGATTCTAACTCAAAATCTTGCATCACTTTATCGCCTTGAACTGCCGTTTCTAGGTTAAATTCGCTCTGATTGAGGATGGTTTGAATATCTGCAAAGATAACTTCACCCAATTCCGAATGGATATGGCAATTTTCAATAGGAATAATGGTGTGAGAATGATAAGCATAGAGACCAAGTTTCCCTTGCCCATTGACTGGGAGTTGAATCTTATTTCGATAATGGAGGCGTTGAGGCGAGAGCATGCATGGCTCTACCTGACATTGAATTTTACCGATTCTCTCTAAAGCATCGCGCACCCTTTTTTCTTTTTCTACTAGTTGTTGGCTATACTTAAGATGCATGATCTGGCATCCGCCGCACTTTTCAAATAAGGGGCAAGGGGGAGTTGTTCTGTGGGAAGAGGTTTGCAGAATTTGGATGAGTTGCGCTTTAGCAAAGGACGGTTTCACTTCATCAATCTTTACCAGAACCATTTCACCGGGTAAAGCCCCGGGGATAAAAATTGTAAACCCATCCGACCGAGCAATCCCCTCGCCATTAATCCCAAGATTGCTCACTTCAACTTCTAACTCTTCACCTTGGACAGGTTTACTCATTTTTCTCTCAGTCCGTTAGATCTTTTACTAAAATAATACATTTAAAATAAAAAAAAGTATACTTAAACTCGTTTTTTTATTACAATCTTTATTTTATTATTAACAAACAAACTAATCAAGGGGTCTTTATGACTATTTTAAATAATTGTGTAAATGGGATTAAATCAAGTGTTTCAAGCATCCCCTCTAATGCATTCTATGGTGCCTTAGCCGGTTTTGTGTCTGCTACATTTGCCGGCTTGCCAGTCAAACAAGCAATGATCGCTTATTCGATTAATAGCGTTGCTCGAGGGGCGTTAGATAGCTTTCTCAAAACATTATTTAATTATAATCCTATTATAAGCGGATTAAGCCGAGCTTCACTAGCAGGTGTGTGGACATATTTTAGCATCAGAGAGCTTGAAAAAAGAGGCTTAATGGGAAGTAAATTAAAAACATTAACGATTGCGGTTAATGCCATATTAGTTGCAACATCCTTGTATAATGTTTCGCAATATGCATGGAACATGCATAAAATGAAGCATGCATAAAAGCAGCTGTTGATTACCCCTAGAAGGTTTTAAACGCGATTCTGAGGGCCTTACGCACTCTAAGTGCGTAAGGTGTTTGCGAATCTTAATCTTGATCTTGCTTACTCCCGCGCAAATTTCTCTCCCAATAGGTTTCAAATCCTGAGAATTTGAAGAAAAGCAAGATTAAGATCGAGATTAAGATTAAGAGGATACTATTTTTTTAATTAACCCTCTTCTCCTACTCAATTTTTCCGCAGGCGATCCTGGCTCCTGCATTGCCTGTCGGCTGTGTGACGTAATCATCTGCGTCGGCATGAATAATAATTGATTTTCCCAAAATGGAGTTTGGACCTTCAAATGAAATCAAAGCATCGATTCTTTCATAGTGCGCATGACCATTATCGTCCGCAACTAAATTGCCAAGGTCGCCGACATGTCTTTCAGAGCTATCCGGCCCGCCATGTTTGCTATTTGTTGGGTTAAAATGCCCCCCGGCTGCCTTTCCATCGTGTCCACTGCAATCTCCATGCTCATGCACATGAAATCCATGTTTGCCGGGCTTTAAACCATCCACATCTGCAATGATTTTGATTCCATTGGGAACTTTTGTAAATGTGACTGTCCCTCGTATATCTTGATTTTGAAATCCATGAACATTTACAACGATACTTGTTGCCGATTGAAGCGCAGTTAGCTGTGCAACATCTTTCGTTTGACTCGATTCGTTGTCTTTCTTCATTTCTGGTTTTCGATTGTCAGTGCAGGCGCAACCTGTCAAGATTAAACTTGTTGCAAAAATGAGGGTGTTGATTTTTATCATATGGATACCTTTAATTTTTTGAGTTTTCATCTATAACATATCAATGAATTCTTGCTCAGTCAAAATTTTAATTCCTAAGTCTTTTCCTTTTTGTAATTTCGACCCGGCATCATCGCCTGCAAGAATGTAATCCGTTTTTTTGCTTACGCTATTTGTGACAATGCCGCCGCGCTCTTTGATTAATGTTGCGGCTGAATTTCGCGTGTAGTGCTCTAAAGTACCGGTCAATACGAAGGTCTTTGCTTCAAAAAGATGTCCGGTAAATTTTATAATTTCCATTGTCTGTGGTTTAACGCCACATTCAAGCAAATGTTGGACCTCTTGAATGTGATCGGGATCGGAAAAATATTCAACCACAGATTTAGCGACTTTATCGCCTATGCCGTCGACTTTTTTCAATTCTTCTTCGGACATTTCGATTAATTTCTCTATTGAACCGGATTTATTTGCGAGCAATTCCGCTGTCCCCGATCCCACGTATTTAATCCCCAATGCCATAATGAAATGGGAGAGATTGACTTGCTTAGATTTTTCTATACTCTCTTTCAAATTTTGAATGGATTTTTCTTTAAAATTAGGAATTTGAGCGATTTCAGGGGCTGTTAACCGATAAATATCCGAGGGTTGTTTAAGAAGGCCTAATTCTATCAAATGTAGAATCACTTTTTCACCCATATGATCGATATCCATCGCCTCTTTACCGGCAAAGTAAAAAAGACGCCGTATTTGCTGCTCCTTGCACAACTTCTCATTCGGACATCTCACAGCCACTTCACCCTCAATTTGCATGACAGGAGTGCCGCAGCTCGGGCAGTGGGTTGGCATTTTCCATGGTCGGCTTGTGAGGGGTCTGTTAGCAGGGTCAATTTCGACGACTTTAGGGATCACATCTCCCCCTTTTTCAATGGTGGCTAAGTCACCAATGCGAATGTCTTTTCTTTCCACTTCCTCTGCATTGTGCAATGTGGCTCTTGAAATTGTACTGCCGGCCAAAAAAACAGGTTGAAGTTCGGCAACCGGAGTCAACGTGCCTGTTCTTCCCACATTCACAGAAATATCCAAGATGCGGGTTTTCGCCTGTTCAGCAGCGAACTTATAGGCAATTGCCCAACGGGGATTCTTTCCGGTATTTCCTAATTTCTTTTGTTCTTTAAATTCATCCAGTTTGATGACGATGCCATCGATATCATAAGAAAGAGCGCGGCGCAAGAGGCGTATTTTTTCAGCAAATTTCAACATGTCGTCGATCGATTCGCAATAGGCTGTATATTCGACCGTTGGCAATCCAAGTTTTTGTAGAAAGGGGGTCACTTGAGATTGTTTTGTCAATACGCCGCTCGATTCTTCCGCAACGCCATAAAAGACAATCGAAAGACCGCGTTTTTGAGTTTCTTGAGCATCAAGTAATTTTAAGGAACCGGCTGCGGCATTGCGAGGATTGGCCCATAATGGCTCGCCTTCCTGTTCTTTTTGTTCATTAAGTTTTTTGAAAATCGGATGAGGCATAAAGACTTCACCCCGAAGTTCCATAAAATCCGGAATTTCGTTGCCATACAGCTGCAGCGGAAGGCTTTCGATGACACGCATATTTTGGGTAATGTCATCTCCTTTTCGTCCATCTCCTCGCGTAACCCCTCGAACAAAAACTCCTTTTTCAAAACTTGCAGAAATGGCAATCCCATCCATTTTTAATTCAGCAGTAAATGCAAACGTTTTATTTCCGACCCATTTTTGAATTCTTTCAATGAAATCTTCAATTTCCTCTTTTGAATAGCTATTAGCAAGAGACAGCATTGGAATGCGGTGTTCAATAGTTTTAAAGCCGGCCGTTGGGCTTTCATTGACTCTTTGTGTTGGAGAAGAGGGTGTCATCCATTCGGGATGTTCCTTTTCAATTTTTTCCAATTGTTTAAAGAGAAGATCGTATTCTTCATCGGAAATCTCAGGTGCATGTTTGATATAATATAAGCGATTATGATGCCAAATGAGCTCACAAAGCTCCTCATAAGCCAGTTTCGCATTCATGATATTCTAAATATCATAGTGGCCAGGGGAGCTAGCTGAATTTTTACAGCCATTGCTTGCCCATGGAAATTACGAATGATTTCCGGCGTGTGATTTATTTTCCCCGAGCCTCCAAATCTTTCATGATCGGTATTGAAAATTTCTTCAATCTGATTTAAAGCGCCAAAATGAAGGACATATTCATTAAAATACGTGGGAGTAAAATTATGAACGCAGATCAATCTTTCACCATTGCTTTTTCGCACATAGCTAATGACACTGTTTTGCATATCGGAAAAATCAATCCATTGAAATGTATCATAGTGAAAATCATTCGCCCAAAGAGCAGGTTGCGAGAGATATAAATGATTGAGTTCTTGAACGCATTGCTGTAATCCATGATGAATAGGAAAAGTTAAAAGAAACCATTCAATTTCTCTCTTGCAATTCCATTCATTCCATTGTCCAATTTCTCCTCCCATAAATAAAAGTTTTTTTCCGGGTTGACATATCATGTAACTGATAAGAAGGCGCAAATTTGCAAATTGCTGCCAAACATCCCCTGGCATTTTAGAAAGCAAAGCTTGTTTGCCATGAACAACTTCATCATGGGAAAAGACTAGAACAAATTTTTCTGAAAAAGCATAAATGAGACCAAAAGTCAGATCTTGATGATGGTGAGAGCGGTAAAGAGGATTTTTTTGAAAATAGTGGAGAGTATCGTTCATCCAACCCATGTTCCACTTTAAATCAAAACCGAGCCCCCCTTGTTCAATGGAATGGGTCACCCCGGTAAAAGAAGTCGACTCTTCAGCGATGGTTAAAACACCAGGTGTTTTTTGGTGGACAATAGAATTTAAATGTTTAAGAAATTCAATGGCATGGAGGTTTTCTTTTCCCCCATATTTATTTGGAATCCATCCCCCCTCTTCTCTTCCATAATCCAAATAGAGCATAGAGGCAACGGCATCTACCCTCAAGCCATCCACATGCATTTCTTCAAACCAAAATAATGCATTGGCAATCAGAAAATTTGAGACTTCATGCCTTCCAAAATTAAAAATATGCGTATGCCAATGAGGATGATACCCTTGGCGAGGGTCTTCATGTTCATAAAGAGAAGATCCATCAAAGCGGCCGAGTGAAAAATCATCTGTCGGGAAATGACCCGGTACCCAATCGAGAATAAGGCCAATTCCATTTTGATGGAGATGATCGACAAAATATTTAAAATCCAAAGGGGTTCCAAAACGACTTGTCACAGCATAAAACCCCGATACTTGATATCCCCACGATTCATCGAGCGGATGTTCTTGAATAGGCAGTAATTCAATAAAATTAAAACCCATTTTATGACAATAAGATGAGAGTTCATGGGCCAATTCTCGATAATTGAGAAAATCATCCCCCCTCTTCCGCCAAGAGCCCAAATGGACTTCATAGATAGAAATGGGCTGGGATTGATTATTTTTTTTTCTTCGCTCGTCCAACCATCGAGAATCTTGCCATTGATATTGCTGGATATCGACGAGGATAGAAGCTGTTGCCGGACGCATCTCGCTCATCAGGGCGTAAGGGTCCGATTTGACGATGCGCTCCCCCTGTTGACTCAAAATCTCAAATTTATATTTATCTCCACTTTTTAAACCGGGAATAAATAATTCCCAAACTCCTGAATATCCAAGCGATCGCATGGGGTTGACTCTTCCATCCCAATAATTAAAATCCCCGATCACAGACACAGATTTCGCATTCGGGGCCCACAAGGCAAATTTTGCCCCATCGACACCTTGGTGGTGGGTCAGTCTTCCCCCCATTTTCTCGTAGAGTTGATAATGTGTCCCTTTTCCGAAAAGGTATTGGTCAATTTCTCCAAATGTTGGCAGGAATGCATAGGGGTCAAGAGCGAGCAATCCATTTTGATGAAAGATCCGGTAGTCGAGAGGTGTTGTAAAATGCGGCACGATATATTCAAAAAAGCCGGTATCGTGAATTTTCTTCGCTTCTACGGTATTGCCAAAGACTTCAAGGTAAATTTTCTGTGCGTTTGGACGCCATAGACGGATCACTTTGCTTTCTTGAAAAAACTCATGCAGTCCAAGGATTGCATGGGGCTGATGATGCCATCGTTCGGCAATGCGCATTAAATGTTCATTAAAATGGGTATTGAATTGAGTGTTTAACATTGCTTACTCTAAATTTGGCTCTATTTATCCATGAAATTCAATATAATTTCGAGAAAATTTTATTTTATTTGGCCCAACCCTCCTCCCAAAGCTTGCATGAGCTGAATCGTGGCCAAATAGCGCAATCCGAGGAGTGCATTGACTTGGATCCGTTCATTCAATACAATTAATAGTGAAAAACCCATGAATCATTAAAATAGTGAAAGAATTGCTGCTACCTTCGTTCGCTTCTATCACCGAGTTATCTCCTGGGTTTTAGCTTAAACCCAATTGATTTATAACCCACGTACGGGTGAGTTTTTGCTTGGCATAATCCATTTCGTTCATCAGGGCATTCAACTCACGTCTGTAATCTCCACCGAGAAGTACCCCTCTTCCATCGTCAAATTCTTTATCCAATTTCTCTGTTTGACTTTCGAATTCTAGTGATTGTAGCTCCCATTCTCTTGTAAAGATAGGATCTTTATCTCTCAAGCGCTTAAGAGGATTCATATCGAGCATTTCATCTATAAAGCGATATTCTACATCGTTGATTAATTCCTCTTCATCGATCCAACTAGAGCGTCCCATTCCTATTGCATATTTTGTCTCTTTCATAAATGTCAAAAGATTGAGCCTCTCTCTGAGATGCGTTTCGTAATAGAGATAAATTTCAACGCTTTCCCCAAGTCTCCACATCTTTTCTTCCAGTTTAATCCCTATTCGCCTACAGTTTTCTTCTGCTGCCAATTTTAATTCAATTTCTCTAGTATCGATTCGCTTTTGTATTTCAGCGCGAAGGGTTGCTGTTTTAGCACTTCTAACGATCAAATCTAATTTTTCTTTTATTGTTAATGTCTGCGATTGATCTGCCTTATCCAGCACCCAGGCAAGGTACAGTTCATTAAAAGACATCGCCGCCCTATCTTCACAATTTGATAAATTGGGTGGGACTTGTGTAAAAAATATCTCATAAAAAGAAGAGGGTCTCCCACTTGGGAATTGATGAGTAGGCTTATCCCAGAGCGTCTCAAGCATACTGCAAACTGTTTTGGCGAGTTCTTGTTGCATGCTTGTCTTAAAGTCACTTGTTCTCTCCAGTCTTGTCAACCATTCATTGATATCCTCTCGTTCTTTCTCTGGCATGCCTTCAATAAAAGATAGATCGAAAGATTCTCCAGAAATAGCCTCCCATGCATTTATACGAGGGGACAAGGTATTATTTACTTCTTTATTTCTTTTTGCTTGAGTCATCGCCAAAATTGCATCTACTTGCAAAGAGGGAATATGAGTCTCTGAAAAATAGATACATGCCAAATCTGCACATTGGCCTAAAGATAATGGAAGATCAGTCAAATTAGTATTTCCAATATCTAAAGTTTGTAATTTATGGAGTAGACCCAATTCGTTTGGAAGAGTTGAGATATGATTATGTTCAATATTAAGAATTATCAAATTTGCAAAATCGCCTATCTCTCTTGGTATATTTTCGATTTTATTATAACAAATATTGAATCTTTCCAATTTCTGAAGATATTTTATTTCATTAGGAATAATTTTAATTTTGTTTTCAGATAAATCAAGAGAATCTAAATTTTCTAATCGGCATAGTCCGATATTAAAATCATCGATTTCATTATCTCTAAAACTTATATGTTTTAAATTCACGCATTGCTCTATTCCGAGTGGGACGCAATTAATTTTATTAACACCGAGATAAAGAGTTTCTAATTGCTTAAGTTGAAATAGTTCCTGGGGAATAATTTCGATTTTATTATGACTTAACCTAATACATCTTAAATTCTGCAAACGCTCTATTCCTGTAGGAAAATTCACAATTTTATTTTTTCCGAGATCGAGTTTTTCTAAATGTTCCAGTTGACACAGTTCTGAGGGAATAATTTCGATTTCATTTTGAGATAAATTAATCTCTTTTAAACATGAAAACAACTCTATTCCAGGGGGAAAGCTTTTGATTTTATCGCAATAACCACTCAAATTCAAACTTTCTTCTTCAAAAGAATTTTTTACTTTAGCTGCTATCTCTTCGGCCTTATCCCCTCCATTTTCACTCGCCCAGTCATCTATTTTTTTTTCAAATTCAGCTTTATTAAATTTAATAATTTCAAATGCGTTTTCTCCTCTAGAATAAATTTTAAAATTATTAAAACCCATTTTGTTTAATTGATTATTCAAAATTATAGATTGTTCTTCGCTATTTTCTGATGGGCCAAATCTATTTTTTGCAATCACAGAAATAGAATTTGCTGAGGTTTTTGTAACTTCAAAATTTTCACCGAGATGTTCAGTACTTAAGATTGTGGGATCAAAACTCCTTTTTTCAAAAGGAAAATCTGGCAATCCAGCGTGTAATATATTATTCATTTTTTAAACTTGTGTTAATATCAATACTAATTTAATTATTATCAATATTTTAATTTATTTCAAATAAATATAAGGAAATTTTATACATAAATGCATTTACGAATTGGGTGCATATGGGTATTGCAATTTGATTAAGATTTGGGTATATTTGGGTATGAATATGGGTATCTTCTTCTATGATTGAACGTAATTCCATTATCATTGCTCCCGAAATATTAAATATTATTGCTGATATTGATGAATTTAAAGGTGCATGGCAATTTATAAAAAATTTTTCTCCCGATCGCTTGTCGGCTCTAAAAAAAGTGGCCACTATTGAAAGTATTGGTTCATCGACACGGATTGAGGGAGCTAAGCTCTCAGATCGGGAAGTTGAAAAATTATTATCTGATATCGAATTAAAATCTTTTGCAAATCGAGATGAACAAGAAGTGGTAGGCTATGCCTATGCATGCGAAAAAATCTTTGCTCATTATCCAGATATCTTATTAAGTGAAAATAACATTAAACAATTGCATTCTTGGCTTTTATATTATTCTGAAAAGGACGAAAGGCATCGAGGCTATTACAAAACCATCCCCATTCGCATTGAGGCTTTTAATCAACAGGGAAAAAGTTTAGGAGTGATTTTTGAAACTGTTTCTCCCCTTGAAACTCCCATTCGCATGCAAGAGTTGATCGGTTGGACGCAAAAAGCTTTAGATGAAAGATTTCTGCACCCACTGATTGTCATCGGGTTGTTTGTTGTGATTTTTTTAGCAATTCACCCTTTTCAAGATGGTAATGGAAGACTCTCACGACTTTTGACAACATTATTGATGATGAAATCAGGCTATTATTATATTGCTTATAGTTCTTTAGAAAGTATCATCGAAGTCAATAAAGAAAGTTATTATCTTGCTTTGCAGAAATCACAAACCGCTTGGCTAAAACAACAACCCGATTGGCAACCATGGCTCGATTTTTTTTTAAATTGCCTTCAAAGGCAAAAAAAACATTTAGAAATTAAATTAGAGAGTGCAAAATCTTTGTTTCAAGAATTACCACAGCTTCAACAAAAAATTATTGAACTTCTCAAAGAACACGGCAAACTCAAAATTTCTGAAATAGAAAATTTGACTGGAGCAAACCGCAATACTGTAAAAAAGCAATTAGCATATCTTGTTCAATCTGGACAAATTCTCATGCATGGTAAAGGTAAAGGGTCTTGGTATTCGATTTACTAAAGAATTGTTTATAAATAACTTGAACAATTCCGAAGTCTAATTAATGAATCATTTTGTATGTCAGCTCTTTACAGTCCAAAACTATCCGAATTTGATGAACACCAAGATTTAGTCGAATGGGATATCTGCCAACTGGCGTATGGAACAGCAGATGGATTTCCAGAAGCTTATGACTCCCCCCAAAATTGATGATTATTTGGAAGATCAAAAGTTTATTAAGGCAATGAAATAGACTGAAGAGTTGCTTATTATCGGACTGTTGGGCTTGAGATTTCGCAAAAATTCATCACAAGGCATGCATAGAATCCCATCGACCATTAGGCCTGTGCTGCCTCTATATAAAAGAAGCGCTTTAGATTGCGGGTAATCAGTAAAGAAAGATTTTAACCCTCGTAAATGTGCAGGAGAGATATTTTTATTATTTTTTACTTTGATTGCAATAAATTCTGAGGGACCATAGACAATAAAATCAACTTCAGAACTCACCTGTGTTCGCCAAAAATAAAGAGCATGATCTTCATTAGACTTCTTTCAAAACTAAATCCCGTGCCTCTGCCCGCCCCTTCCCGATTAGACAGCGATTCTTGCACAGGCACAGACAGAGGCACGGGATTGCAGTTTCGAAAGAGGTCTATTGTTTGAAATTATCAAATAGATAAATTCTTTCGCTATTGAAAGAAAGGGGTTGGTTGCAATTGCAAATGATCCCTTTTTTTTCTTTGAGTTCTCGCAATCGAAAGGTCTTGACATTCGAAGGAAAATGGAAACATATTTCATTGTCGGCATGACAATTAAAAATTAAACGGCGAATGGTTTTTTTTGTCCACTCTAGACAGAATGTCCCATACTCACATTTTACATTGATTAAACGCCCCGAATGAAAGGAAGGAAAAAGGTTAGGCAGGATTTTTATGTGATGATCAGAACTCTCAATAAATAATTTGCCTATTAATTTAGCAGTTTCTATCAAAAGAAATAACGGAGAACCCTCGCCCTTAAATGGCCTTTCTAATACCCCTTGATAATGGAGGTCATCTAATTGGGGGACAAGCAAATCTTGAAAAGCAGATAAAAGGAATGTGCGCCATAGGGATTCCCTTTTTAATATTAAAGACTCTTTAACTCTTTCCATTAAATCTAAAAAGCCCCCCTCTCCTGCACTTTCAGTTTTTGGAAGAAGCTGTCCAAGCCTATGTATGAGTGGAAAAATTTCTGTTAAGTCTTTTCGGCGTTTGATCATTTCCCAGTCTTGCTTCTTATGCGAGCCAAGACTCAATCGATCAATGGATGGAATTTCATAGGGCTTAAAAGGATCTTTCGACCCAATAATCATGCAACTTTCTTTGGCTTTTAAGGAAAACTCTCTGCACCCTTCTCGAATGATTAACCCGGAAGAAGAGCATCGATCGAGAAAAAAGCAAATTCCATCGCCATTATTTTCTCCGATAAGATGGTAGTTAAACCACCCATCAATGGATTGACCTGTTACACTCAATCGCCCTTTTTCAAGATCGTTGAATACCGTAAATTGCTCAATGGGCCCTTTGATTTTCAAAGAAACTTCAGCAACGAGTATTGGTTGCTTCCCGAGAAGGGAAAAAATGCGAATGAAACAGGGGAAAATTTGAATGTGATAACCGGAACCCGGCAATAGTGTGGAAGTGCCGGGAAGGTGCGAAAAAGGGCGCAATCTCTCAGCAATTTTAATATTCATTGATTATTTTTCCAATCAAACCTGAAGGGGTATTAGCTACAAGTTTAACATTGACCATTTGATTGGCTTTTAAGGTTGGGTTTTCAATCATCACCGGTAAGAAATTGACAGTGTGACCCATAATCTCTTCTCGATTCCCTTCCCTTGTTTCTGTAAGAACTGAAAGATGTCTATTGATATAACTTTCCCTCAAACGAAAAGAGAGATCTTCTGCTAGACGAAGCACGACTTGCTTTCTTTGTTTGATGACTTGAT
This sequence comes from Parachlamydiaceae bacterium, assembly GCA_025451995.1. Lineage (GTDB taxonomy): Bacteria > Chlamydiota > Chlamydiia > Chlamydiales > Parachlamydiaceae > JANWJE01. Next base: position 16,123 of record JANWJE010000078.1, read on the forward strand.
TTGGGATTTTATTTGGCATCAACATCGCTCTCGTCCTTGGCCGATCGCTATAGGGAAACATGTGCACTTTGGCAAAGCTGACTTGCTTCATGACATCTAAAGTCTCTAAAAAGTCACTTTCTGTCTCTCCCGGAAAGCCTACGATAATATCGGTTGTAAAAGTAAAATCTGGGTTTGCCGCTTTTAATTTATCGATCGTCTCAAAAAAGATTTGCCTCGTATATTTCCGATTCATTCGTTTTAAAATGACATTGGAACCAGATTGTAAAACGATATGCATGGAGGGGCAGGTCGTTTTTCCATTAAGAACGGCGTCTGCTAAATCCTCATCCACCTCATCCGGGTCTATAGAGGAGATTCTCAGGCGCTCTAAGCCGGACATTGCGTCAACCATGCGAACGAGATCAGCCAGCCTAACTGGAGCCTCCCCTTCCTTGACTCCCCCATCAAAATCACCAATATTAATCCCTGTTAAAACAATTTCTTTATATCCATTTGCAATTAAACCCTCTATTTCTAACAAAATCTCCTCAACGGTTCTTGAATGAGATCTTCCTCGGACGTAAGGAATGATGCAATAGGTGCAAAAAGAATTACATCCATCTTGAATTTTCACAAAAGCTCGCGTATGGGCATCAAAATGCTTAATAGAAAATTCTGGTAAATCTTCGTTTGGAAATAAAAGCTGCAGCAATTGATCTTTATCTTTATTCGACACGACGTGGGTGACGCCATCAATTGCTGAGACTGCCTCCGGCTGCCTTTCAGCAAAACAGCCTGTGACCATTAGCTTTGTTCCGGGATTTTCCCTTGCCAATTGCCTGATCGCATGCCTGCTGCTGCTATCAGCCGAATCCGTAACGGTACAGGTATTGACAATACAAATATCGCTGGCTTCATTTTCGTTTGCGGATCGATAACCCATTGCATTCAACTGATCTTGAAAGGCTTGCGACTCATATTGATTTGTCCTGCATCCCAAGGAAACGATTTTAAAGGTTTTATTTTCCATTTTTATTAATAGGATTGTTCAATTTAAAATTTCTCAATCAATTTTAATAAAAAAGGGAATGGATTGCAATTTGAAAACCTTTTGAAAAGCTTTTTCTTATAGTTATACACAAAAAAGTTCAAAATTTTGAATCACGAGAGGTATAGATAAGTGCCCAATCCTGCAAAATAGGTTAAAAGTGCTGGAAAGGTCATTTTCTTTGTATACCATATAAAACTGACTTTTTGAAGGGCCATCAAAGCTACTCCTGCAGCTGATCCGATAATTAAAATGCTTCCGCCGGTTCCTGCACAATAAGCGATCTGCAGCCAAAATGGCGAATCTTTGGGAAATGCCGCAAGAGGAAACATTCCAATGCTCGCGGCAACAAGAGAAACATTATCCACAATGGAAGAAACGAGTCCAATGAGAATAGGAATATAGTGAGTTGAAATGTGCAGCTCAAGCCACTCTGAAGAGGTTTTTAAAAGGCCAGAGCTTTCCAAAGCATTGATCGATAAAAGAATCCCTAAGTAGAATAAAATAATAGAAACATCCACTTTTGGCAAAATTGAGGGGACCATCAAATGCTTTCTATCATCATGTTTAAAGTGCATTAAATCGGTAATCACCCACATCAATCCTAATCCTAAAATCATCCCCATAAATACAGGCAAATTGGTCGCCAATCGAAACACCGGAACCAAAACTAAACATGAGATTCCTATCACAAGAACGATCAACCCCCCGGGCTGAATCTCTTCTCGAATGATGCTCTGCCCATCAAAATCTCCCTTGATATTGCGGCTGATCCAAAGCATAGCAGCCATAAGGCCAACTAAACTTGGGATGAATAAATATTTTATCAATGCGAAAGCCGACAGTTGGCCATAGATCCATAACAGGGTTAGGGGCACATCTCCAATCGGGGTCCATGATCCCCCGACATTTGCAGCGATGACGATCATTCCGCCAAAGAGCATCCGCTCCTCTTGATTGTCTATCAACTTTGAAATCAAAGAAACCATCACAATGGTCGTGGTCAGATTATCTAATGCCGCAGAAAGAAAAAAGGTGAGAAATCCGGCAATCCAAAACATCTTTTTTTTTGAAAATAATGTCAATTTTTCGGTAATGATTTGAAAACCTCGATGTTCATTAATAATCTCTACAATGGTCAACGCCCCTAAAAGAAAAAAGAGGACTTGGCTGACTTTAAACATTTGAAGACTAAAAATTTCTAAATGCCTTTCAACAGACTCATAAGGCTCAGCAAATAATATCGTCCAACACACAACTGCCATCAGCAAAGATGTTGCAGCCTTATTGAACTTTACAAGTTGCTCCACAATAATTGCTAAATAACCTATTATAAAAGCAAGTAACACCCATCCCGCATGGTGAGTGATTTCTATGACATGATTTTCGCCCATTGAACCCTTCTATTTAGAAAACACCAGGTCATTTAAATTGATGGTTTTGGCTTGCGTCAAAGCCCCTCGGTTGAAAGATCGTAAGAGGCATTGTATTGATCTAATACTATGCCTCTTACGATCTTTCAACCGAGGAAGCTTTCACGCAAGCAAAAACCATCAATTTAAATGACATGGTGTACTAGTGTTATATTGCTTTATTGTCTTGTTTTTTTTCACCTCTCTTTTACAGGCAACGATGTTTCACTGCGACAAAATGGATAAGGAATGGAAAGTCGAAGATGTTTCCCCTTTTAACGAATTAATCCTATCATGGAATGGCGATCGCCCAATGCATGGAACTATAGATTTTTTCCTCTCTGTCAAATTAGAAGAATGGTCGCCCTGGATTCACTATGCTTCATGGGGAACAACAGAACAGACAAGCTTTAATCACACCCTTAAGGATTGTCCTGTACAGGTTTTTCAAGACACTTTAAATATCTTAGATGAAAAAAAAGCGACCGGTTTTCAAGTGGAAATTAAATCAAATGAAAATCCATCTATTAGAAAGCTTCATGTGTTTACGAATGGAGATTCCAAGAAGGAGGAAAGCGATAAAACATTTCAATCCCTTTTAATCCCTTTAAAAGGAATCTCACAAATGAAATTAGATCACCCAAGAAACCGAGATCTTTGCTCCCCCACAAGCACTTCTTGTGTGATTCATTATCTCGCACCCGGCAAATTATTAAACCTAGAAACGGCAGTTCAAGGTGATAAAGTGATGAAAGATTTTGAGTTAGAATCGCTAACATTCGGGGGTGGACATTCCCAAAAGGTGAAGGCACCCCCGATTGTTAGCGATTATAGCTCAAAAGATTGCGTCAATTTATCGCCTTCAGCTGCCGTTTTTAGGTTAAAACCGGAAACCTTTGCAGAACATGTTTGGGATAAAGGTTTTAATATTTATGGCAATTGGGTCTTTAATGTGGCTCAAGCTTCGGTGGAATTAGGGAATAAATGGGAATGCTGGATTGAAAGATTAGAGGGCTTTCATAGAATAATTGCTTGCCTGAAAGAAAGAATCCCAGTCATCGTCAGCGTGCGTGGCCCTTTGGCCGGCAGTCCTTCCCCCTATGAACACGGGCATTTATTAATAGTGATTGGATATGACGCTAGTCAACATACAGTTATTTGTATGGACCCTGCCTTTCCAACAGATGAGGAAACTCGAGTTTCCTATGACTTCAGCGATTTCATGGAAGCATGGAACCGCAGGGGCCGTATTGCGTATATCTTTTCGAATTTCCTGTAAAAAAATGCTTATTTTATATATCCCTATACGTTAAATTATTAAAAAGGGATTTTTTAATGTTTTCGATTTCAAATGCAACTTGTGAATACCCTGAAAATGGTTTTTTTATAGAGAGTAAATTGTGTTATACTTTGCAGGAAAATGGAAGAAAATACGTCGTGGTGAGAACCTCTACGCATTTCATTAAACATCCCGGAAATGTCGCAAATTATTGTGAATTATTAGATAGAATGCCAAAACCAATAAAACCTAATGCCGGGTATTGCCCTTGCATTTTCAAAAAAGAAATTATCGATCCCAAACATTTAGGAAATAAAATTACAGAATTACAAACCCAATTAATTAGCCTGACTGCCCAACTCAGTTTATGCTACGCAGGTTTAGAAGACCTTCAATTTTCAAAGGGACAACTTAAGAAACAAATGGCCGAAATCCAAAAACAAATCGCTTCTCTCACAAAATAAAAAGTTCAAGATAGACATATACTGCTTCCAGTTGAAAGCTGGAAAATTTAACAAGGAGGCGGCCTGATTTTGCATCAGGCGAAGCAGATCTTCTTACTCTTAATCTTAATCTTGATCTTTTTCCCTCACACACTTATGCCCCCTTTCAATCACGAAAATACTTAACCTCTACCAAGAGTCTCGAGCACTGAGGATTTAAGAAATGCAAGATTAAGATTAAGAGTATGAATAAGAAGCGAAAATCCTATATTAGCGGGAATTTGAAGTCATTTGCTCTACAATAAATCGACCCGATAAAACTCGAGAAATAACAAGATTAGATCCATTAACACTTCCTACTCCATAGGCAAACGTAATGCTCTGTTTTTTGTTAACAGTCACCAAGGTTTCTGTAAATGGAAATAATATATCAAAAGAGGGCAGAGTTATATTAAGTAATTCTATATTAGAAGTATTTCCATTGACAATAGGAGTCCAAGTTAGTCCATTATTCAAGCTATAATAAATAGTAACGTATCCTGTCACTGCACTTATATTCTCATTCTCATTGACAATGTTTGTATTTCCATTAATAGTAATGACATCGGTTATTCCGCTACATCTTATACTATATATTCCAGGGGGAATCTGAATTGCCTTTATTAAAGGGTTATAATCAGCTTTACTTGCATTACTTGGGATACCCGAAATGGTCGTTAAAAGGTTAGGCCCAATGGGTGGTTCGTTACTGGCTTGAAAGATGTTAATATTTGAAAAGTCTAATTGAATGCAGGCTGATTTTAAGGTTGTAGTCTTATTCGCGTGAGAATTTTTGCTATGGAAAGAATGTCTTTTATGAGGATTGCCCACATTTGCCTCAATTAATTGAAATTCATTATTTATCATAGGTGCTGCAAATAATGATGCTGAACATCCCACAAAAAGCATTAATAGATGTAAAAACATAGTCAATCTCCGTTAATTTTCTTGAATAGATCAATTTTTTTCATTTGTTTGCTACTCGACTTTGTACAATTTTTGAACGAATATTCGAGAGAGAAGCAAACTACAGCGTAATAAATTTCGCAGGAAGGGGTTGTTTTCCCCCTTCCGAGAAATTTATTTAGCTGTAGAAAGCTTCTCTCCGAAGATG
>JANWJE010000079.1 GCA_025451995.1 Parachlamydiaceae bacterium
CTCAACCCCGGGAGCTTTCAAGCTAGCCCAAAAGTCCAATATTCAACTGGAAGCAGTATATATTGATATGAAAAGAGATATTGAAAAAGACCTTCTTCGTTGGAAAAATTATCCTAGGCGATTGCCTTTGCTTCTTCGCGGGGCGAGGCAAGTTGGAAAAACACACGCAATTGAAAAGTTTGGAAAGGATCAATTTGAAAATCTCGTAAAACTCAACTTTGAGGAGGAGCCAGAATATAAAAAATGTTTCACCTCTTTGCAACCGGATCGCATTTTGCGCGCTATCGAATTAATAACAGGAAACCAAATCATTCCAGGAAAAACATTGCTCTTTTTTGATGAAATCCAAGAATGCCCTCAGGCTATCACCTCTCTTAGGTATTTTAAAGAGCAAAAACCCGATCTTCATGTCATCGGCGCAGGCTCGCTCCTAGAATTTACCCTCAATGATGATCATTTTCGCATGCCTGTAGGTAGAGTCCAATTCATGTATTTAAGACCTCTTTCTTTCGGGGAATTCCTTGATGCTTGCAACCTTTCACATCTCAGAAAATACTTAAATTCCCTTCAAATAACAGAATCGATAGAGGAAGCTGTGCACAATCATCTTCTCTCATTAGTAAGAGAATATTTTGTCTTAGGCGGAATGCCTGCTGTGATTTCTGAATATTTAAAATCTAAAAGCTTTCTTAACTGCCAAGTGATTCAATCTTCTCTTTTAATTACATATAGAGGTGATTTTGGAAAATATGCAAAAAAAACACCCCATGAGCATTTACAAACAATTTTTTCAAAAGTGCCTGGATTAATTGGGCAATGGTTAAAATTTTCCACTCTCGATCCAGAAACTGCTGCAGTCACTTTGAAAAAAGCTCTTAAAAAATTATGTGATGCAGGATTAATCTCTTTGATTTATGCCACATCAGGCGCAGGCCTTCCGTTTATCGCCCATGCAAATGAAAAAAAATGCAAATTTTTGTTTCTTGATATAGGGCTTGTTCAGCGTTCATGCAATCTTGGAATAGATATCCTTCTGAAAGAAGATCTTATGTTATTAAATGATGGAGCATTGGCTGAACAATTTGTAGGGCAAGAGCTCTTAGCCTACATGAATAGAGAAGAGGCTAATCATTTATATTCTTGGAAACGCGAGGAAAAGAGCAGCAGTGCAGAAATCGATTTCCTTATAGCTGTGGATTCCCACATCATCCCTATAGAAGTCAAAGCCGGATCCATCGGCACCCTAAAATCTATAAAAATTTTTAAAGAAGAGAGATCTTTGCCTTTAGCGGTTCGCATTTCCGAGCTGCCGCTTTCTTATAAGCAAGAGATCCTCTCTATTCCTTTTTATCTTATTGAAGAGCTGCCCCGGTTTGTACGTAAACTTGGGTTAGGCGAATGTACTGCTTTAAATTTGATAAACATATAATAATAAATTACGTGGAATTTATGATTTCATTTGACGATTTTATTTAAAAACAGTGATAATACAATAATGTAATAATATTATTGATAATATGCGATACAACTAGATTTTAATTAGATTTTACTTGGATAGCTTCGTATATCGCTAATATAAGGAGATTAACTATGAACGATACTCATTTAAATTTTGCTTCCATCAATCAAATGGTTTCAAGCTACGGAGAAATCCATAGAAAAGTAGGGGGGATCGATGCAATGCTATTAGAGTTCTCAAAACGTGAATATGATGATGAACCTACCTCTGAAGACGAAGTAAAAGCTACAGTATTTGCAACAAAAATGACAGAAATCTTTGAAATTTTAGGAAAATGGTGGGAAAGCGGTCACCACGAAAAATGGGATGGTGGGGAGATATTAGATAATGTTATTCGTGCATCTGCAATGGTCATTAAGCCCGAAGAGGCCTTTTATGAGGCAGTACGCCCTCGCCCAATCCTTGTACTAACTGCAGTGAAGATGCATGATTTAGTGCAAGATTTAGAATTGAATTTAATTGAGTCCAATTTGGGTTCAATGGAGGCTACACAAGGCGACATCGAATCAACAGGCACTAAACTTTTCGAACAACTTGACCTATTTAGAGTTCAGCTTGAAAATTATGAGAAAGAACATACTAACTATATTTTAAAAGAGCGTGAAAAAAAATTTAAGTGAGCTTGTAAAATTTTCCAGCTTTCAACCGGACGGAGTATGTGAAAAGAGATATTAGACCTTCTTCGTTGGAAAAATTATCCTAGGCGATTGGCTTTGCTTCTTTGTGGGGCCGAGGCAAGTTGGAAAAACATCGCTCTTTTTCGATGAAATCCAAGAATCCAAGAATGCCCTGTCCGTATTAATAGACCTCTTGCATCATTCCATTTTATCAAACAAATGGAATGATGCAAGAGTCTAATCCCTCCAGCCAACGATTTCGCGCATAGCGTTCGCATAATGCTCTGCATGCTCTACAGGGTGTCCCTCTGACAATAGAGTTTCGAATATATTAGTACCAATCATTCCTATATATTGTGTATCGATGTAAGCTAAATGCTCCTCAATTGTGTTAAACTCATCCTGATTTGAAAATTTATAGGCATTCAGAACCTCTATACCCATCTCTCCTCCAAGTTGCCAATCTCCCCTTTCTGCATAAATTTTAGAGAGAAGCAATCCCACAGCAAATTGGAGATCCTTTCTTTTAAGGGAGGAAATTTTTACTTTTGCTATTTCATTAGGTCCATGTGCAAGTATCTTGGCAAGTTTTTCTAACACGTCCAATATATAAATACGGTCCAATGTCATATGCTCCAATCTTCCTCCTATGCAGCTTATTCCTGTTTCAATAAGAAAAGGGGATTGAACTTCATTGAGAAAATCCACTGCAAGTTCGACATCTTTAAATCGATTGGTTAGAAATGCGCGGGTGAGAAATAAATTGAATTTGTCTTGTTCATACAAATTTAGGCAGTGTTCTTTTAAGATATTGGGATAATTTTTCATGCATTGTTTCAAACGCCGTAAATAAAACATTTTTTTATCCAACTTTTCATTTTTTGAAAAGAAGTAAAAAAGCGATAAATTTAAATACATGGATGAAAATTTTCCATCGGTGAATGGCTTTATTTCATCATCGGAGTAGTCTGCAAAAAATTTCCCAAATTCATAGAGAGACTCAAAGCAAAAAGAGTGAAATTTCTCACTATCTGCCAAATTTCTATCGCTATGGTTTACGACAAAAAAGACTTCTTTCAAATACCGGAGTGTCATTTTTAAATTTTCCATCTGTGCAAAGCGTTTGGCTATGATCATATAGGTCAACTGGATATTAGACCCTCCTTCACAGATCCCATTTGATGATGTTGTGAGGATTCCATCCGGCAATGTTTCCACGCAAACATCGTTAGTCATTTCTATCTTCAACTCGTTGAGAGTCGAGATGAGCTGCGATGACCAGTGACTTTCTGCATAAATCCGGGCTTTATAAGAAAGGAGCATCAATGGAATGTCCGACGAATTCATCTGTTTATTTAGTTTATTTGCAAAGATACTTAATTGATTAAAGATATTTATTTTTTTTGCACGGGGAGCTTGTGCTTTATTACATCTTCAAATAGGAGAGGTAAATAAGAGTATTCAAGGAGAGGAAAATGATTTAAAATATACAAAGCGAATACCCAACTCTTCTTTTCGCAGAGATAGTGGAATATATCTTCAAGGTGACACAATTTATGTGTATGTAAAAAAATGATTAGCTGATCGGCTTCTTTAGCGTAAGACCCATTTGGAATTGCTTTAATGATTTTCATGACTGCAAGGTTGTCTGAAGATGTAAGCTTGATGGAATGAGGTTGGAATATAGATAGATACGACCAATGATTAAAGAAGCGATAAATTTTTTTATCGATAAGAAATTGTTTTGAATGTTCTGAAGAATATCTGAAAGAAGTTTTAAAGGGGACGAGATTAACAATATCCCAGAGAACCATCTTCTCTGTTATGTTTGAATGCACTCGATCGATGGTTTTAAGCAACTCATTGAAATTTTGACTTTCCATAATGGGTTGAACATTGAGATCTAAATCCATGGTTTGATCCAACTTTTCTAATAGAAAAAGGTGCGTGTTTTTGTATATTTGTCTAAAACGATCGCGCAGGACCGTGTTTGTTGAGCTGCATCTTAAAGAATCTTTCAGATTGAGGAAATGTAAAAAAATAGTGTCGAAACAGTCCTTTATCGCCACTAAATCAAAATGTTGGGGAAAAATAGTCGATGGACTCACCGATGATGGAGTTTTAACGGTGAAAGAAAGTTCGTCCTCGATAAGGAAAGGGTCGTCTATACTTGTAAAATGAAGAGAATCAAATTGGTTAATTGGTGAATATATTTCATTCATAATTTACTTTTGTTTAATTTTTTTTACAATTGTAAACAAAAGTTTATTGTTTATCAATAAATATATATATATAATTTCGATTTTGATAAAAAAATATGAATATACTGCTTCCAGTTGAATATTGGAATTTTGGGCTAGCTTGAAAGCTCCCGCGGTTGAGCGATCGCAAGAGGCATAGTATTAATTCAATACAATGCCTCTTACGATCTCTCAACCCCGGGGCTTTGAAGCAGCCCAAAAGTCCAAGATTCAGCTGGAAGCAGTATATTTTGTCCCTTCCGAAAAAGTTTGCAAATAACTATTCAGTGAGTAAAAATATCCCCTCTTTCAGCCTAGGGGGGAAACATCATGTCTGCAAATAGATTAGCGCGCTACCTGTCTAAACATTCTACAAATCTCGCTAATAAAGGAGCGATCGCTTATTTGGCTGCTTTGGATCTTATCGATCAAACAGCCCCTTCTGTGTCTGCAAGCATCATTCAAGAGTTAATCGATGAAAGATCCCATTTAAAATTGATCGCATCCGAAAATTTTTCTTCTTTGACTGTCCAGCTTGCTATGGGCAATCTTTTAACTGATAAATATGCTGAGGGATATCCGCTTCACCGTTTCTACGCGGGATGTGATAATGTCGATGCCATTGAAGATTTAGCGAATAAAGAACTGATGCAACTTTTTCAATGCGACCATGCGTATGTTCAACCGCATTCAGGTGCCGATGCCAATATGGTCGCTCTCTGGGGAATTCTCATTCATCGGATTCAAGATCCGGAATTGGAAAGAATGGGGAAAAAGTCGCTGGATGAGCTAACTGCCGATGAATACGAATCTTTGCGCCAAAAGCTAGTCAATCAAAAGTTGATGGGAATGTCCCTTAATTCCGGCGGGCATCTCACCCATGGTTTTAGAATGAATATCTCTTCAAAAATGATGCGAGCAGTTGTTTATGATGTCGACCCAAAGACGGAGCTTTTAGACTATGATGCCCTTGCAAAGCAGGCGGCTGTAGAAAAACCCGCCATTTTATTGGCGGGCTATTCTGCACACCCGCGCCGGATAAATTTTGCAAAAATGAAAGAAATTGCCGACTCTGTGGGAGCTGTCTTATTTGTAGACATGGCTCATTTTGCAGGTCTTGTGGCAGGAGGTGTTTTTAGCGGGGAATTCAACCCCATTCCCTATGCCGATGTCATCACTTCAACGACGCATAAAACACTGAGAGGACCGAGAGGGGGTTTTGTTCTTTGCAAAAAAGAATATAGCGAAGTCATTAACAAAGGGTGTCCCATGGTTCTTGGGGGTCCTTTACCGCATGTTATCGCCGCTAAAGCGGTCGCTTTTAAAGAGGCAAATCAGCCCGAATTCAAAAATTATGCACAGAGGATTGTCAAAAATGCAAGCCATTTGGCAGAGTGCTTTTTAAAAAAGGGGATGAGATTGGTGTCCGGGGGAACAGAAAACCATTTAATGATCATTGATCTGACTCAATTTGGCCTCACCGGCCGTCAAGCAGAAACAGCCCTAAGACAAGCAAAAATCACTTCGAACCGCAATGCAATTCCCTTCGACCCTCAAGGAGCTTGGTATACCTCGGGTATAAGATTGGGAACGCCAGCCTTAACAACTTTAGGGATGGGAATAGAGGAAATGGGAGAGATTGCCGATATTATTTTTAAAGTCTTATCAAATACACAATCAGCACGTGTTCAAAAAACGGGACAACCGAGTAAAGTCAATTTTTCAACAGACCAAAAAATAGTGGACAATGTAAAAGAAAGAGTTGACGAGTTGCTTAATCAATTTCCCCTTTATCCAGAGATTGAAATTTAAACGCCGCTAATTATAATTAGACCATCTCAAAACTTATTTAATTGGAGTATTTCATGGCTGCTAGAAACGCAAAAGAAAAAAAAGATTCATTGCCAGCTAAAGTCAGCGACAAGATTGAGCATGCTCTCTTAGACGCAAGACGTGTTTTTATCTCAGATGCGGTCGATAGCGATTCTGCCCGTGAGATTATACGCAAATTATGGTATTTGGAATTGAGTCAGCCTGGAAAACCGATTTTATTTATTATCAATAGTCCAGGGGGTGCGGTCGATTCGGGTTTTGCCATCTGGGATCAAATTAAAATGATCACTTCCCCCGTGACCACACTTGTCACGGGACTTGCTGCTTCAATGGGTTCTATTTTAAGCTTATGCGCTGCCCCAGGCCGGCGCTTTGCTACCCCGCATTCAAGAATTATGATCCACCAACCCCTCCTGTCTGGTGTGATTAAAGGGCAAGCCACCGATTTAGAAATCCAAGCAAAAGAGATGTTGAAGACGCGCAACTGTTTAATCGACATCTATGTGGAAGCGACAGGAAAAGATTTTGAAACAATTGAGAAGGCAATCGACCGAGACACTTGGATGACCGCTCAAGAAGCTTTAGAATTTGGACTTTTAGATGGAGTTATCACTAGCTTTTCGGAGTTGGAAAAATAGAAAAGAAAAAATTTTCTAAATTTGTAGCAAATGGAAATGATTTTATTCTCTTCGATAATCGCAAGGGTGAATTTTCTTTAAGCAGTGCCACTATTCAAGCACTCTGTGATCGTCACATGGGAATTGGAGCAGATGGCATTGTTTTAGTTGAAAAGCCGAAAATAGAAACAACACATTGCCGGTTTCGGATATTTAACCCAGACGGGTCTGAAGCTGAAATGTGTGGAAATGGACTGCGCTGTTTAATTAAATGGCTAGCTGCTAGTTCGTCAGGCACATATCGAATTGAAACAATGGAAAGTATTTTGGATGTTTCCTATCAAAAGGATCAAATATCAATTCAAATGGATTCTCCAAAAAAGATAGAATGGAATCTATCAATTCCTTATAAAAACACGTATTTTCAAGCCCATGCGATTCACTCGGGTGTCCCCCATGCCGTTCTTTTTTTTGATTCTTTGAAATCTATCGATTTTCAAGCAATAGGCTCAACCATTCGAAATGATCCTTATTGGTCGCCTAAAGGCACGAACGTGACTTGTGTTGAAAAAACAGGAAATCAACGGATAAGAATCCGCACTTTTGAAAGAGGTGTAGAAGGGGAAACACTGGCATGCGGGACCGGAGCCGTAGCTGCTGCGCTTGCTTCAGCCTATCAGCTAGGCATGCAGTCCCCCATCGATGTCGAGGTAGGTCTAGGCGATCCATTAAAGGTCAATTTTTCTTTTGCAGACACCCAATTTACCAATGTGATTTTGACAGGGACCGCTCAATTTGTATTTGAAGGACAAATGGATTTAAAGTAAACTGGCGTTAAAACTGAGGTAAAAGCGATATGTCAACTAAATTGAAACAAGAAGCACAAAATCCACTCATTCTTCGGTGTCATCGATTAATGGAAGCTTTTGCCAAATCTGATGATGAAAGAGATTTCTTTATTGATCGCTTCGAAGGATTTTTAGTGTATCTCGATCTTGATAAACCTCAATCAGAATTAGCATCCATTGAGGAGGAACTGCACAATCATTCCGATAGGTATTGTCAAATTCCTAAACTTTCATTCTACGAAACAAAGAAAATAATGGAAGGATTTGTCAATGAAAAAGTGTACGATATCGATACAAAGGAAAAATTATTAGACATTATCCAATCGAAAGAAGCGAGAGAAAATTTCCTGGAATTTATTTACGATCACCACTCAGAACAAGAAAAATGGCAACTGTATTATCAAGAACGATCACGTATTCGTATCATCGAGTGGTTAAGACAAAATCATTTTCATTTTGTCTTTGAAGAAGATCTCGATTTACCGCGCCAACTCATTGAAAAATTAAAGCAGATGCTTTTTCAATCCAAAGTGGGGAAAGATATTCTTAATGCACGTAAAACTTTAATTTCAAAAGCAAAAACCTATTATTCAAATGAAGCGCTGAATCCAAGACCCAAACGAGGAAGACCCCCTAAACAGGCTGCAAAACCTGAAATAGAACCGCAAGTGACTTTGGATATTTATACAACTGTTCCTTCAGCTGCTAGGCCCTTTTTATTTACCCCTGATCTTAATCCTTCCTCAGCTTTTTCAATTTTTTCTTCTAAATTTGAAACTGAAGAAAATTTACTGAATACTAAGCGATTGAATACGGGTGAGAATGATGCCTCACTCACTCAAAAACTCGCTTCTTTAAGAGCTTTATCAAGCAAATGGGTAGAGCCAACAACAAAAGAGATCGTTAAACCTGAAAACTTCTTTGACGATGAAGAGGATGACGATGAAGATTTTGATTTAGACAAAGTGAAAATTCCATCGCCTTCAAAGCAAAAAGAAAAGTCTAAGAAAAAAGAAACGCAAAAACCAAGCAAAGAAAAGAGCAAAGTAAAAGCAATAAAAGCATTAGAAAAAAAACCAAAGGTCAAAAGAATTATCCCTACACAACAGGAAGCAAAAAAGAAGACGAAGGGAAAACCATTAAAAAAAATTATTCCTAAAAAAAAGTAACAGATGATCAAAAAAAACTTCTGCCTGTACATGTTTTTTCCCTTATCTCTTTTGGCATATGATATAAACAGGGATGAAACATCTTCTTTTCTCACTCAAACTACCCATCAAGCAGCTTCTATTGGTGCCCCGGTAACGGGTTCCTTAATTGAAGGTTGTATTGGATCCTTTAAAAAAAGTGAAAGTCATTATATCACTCATTATGATCATACAAAAAATGGCTTTTTAGGCTCTTCTCAGGGTGAAAAACATGCAATTACAGTCAAAGACCAACCCGGCGTCTTTCCTGCAGCGTTAGTTGGCGATTCATCGATCGGTTTTCAATTTCATATCGAAGATGAAAATGAAGAAATCATCCCGGTGATTGTTCGTCCAGATGGAACAGTCTACCAAGGACTTGCTATGCACAAAGATCATTCCCCTCAAGTTTTAGAAATTGCATCCCCGGCGCAAAGAGGAATTTACACCCTTTTTGTTCTCGGGAACGGCAAAGCTTTAGCAAAAAATATCATTGTTGAGGTGGCTGTTAAGAATCAACCAAAACACAACACTTCACTCCAACTTCAGCCCTTCAACCCGGAAAATGATCAAAATCATGATTTAATCAGCGCTGAGTTTGTATACTCTCCTTCCAGCTGAAAGCTAGAAAAAAAAGGGGCCGAAAAAAAAAGGGGCCGGGCCCAACAATCTGCATAAATTAAAAAAAAAAGGGGCCGGGCCCAACAATCTGCATAAATTATGCAGATTGTTGGGCCC